>JBILBQ010000106.1:0-8374 GCA_044353615.1 Algoriphagus sp.
AAAGCCTCCACCTCCGAAGATGTCACCAAACTGGGAGAAAATATCTTCCATGTTCATGCCACCACCGCCATAGCCACCGTTACCGCCTAAGCCTTGATGGCCAAATTGGTCGTAGCGCTGCTTTTTCTCCGGATTGCTCAACACCTCATAGGCTTCAGCCGCTTCCTTAAACTTGTCTTCAGCTTCAGGATTGTCTGGGTTTTTGTCAGGATGGTACTGAATCGCAAGCTTGCGATAGGCTTTCTTGATCTCATCTGCACTAGCAGATTTAGTAACACCAAGTACCTCGTAATAGTCTCTTTTTGCCATAATTCTGTTATGCTCCAATTACTACTTTGGCGAATCGAACAACCTTTTCGCCCAAGAAGTAGCCTTTTTCAACCACGTCTACCACTGCTCCCTTCAGCTCTGGGCTTGGGGATGGAATTTGCGTAATCGCCTCCTGGGTGTCAGGGTTAAACGGTTGTCCAATCAAATCTTCCATGGGCTTCAAACCCTTGGATTCAAGAATTTTTACCAGCTTCTGGAAAATGAGCTGGTTTCCTTCCTGAATTTTTTGTGTATCTGCTTCCTTTTCAGCTGCTTTGAACGCACGCTCAAAATCATCTACTACAGGAACAAGATCCTTCAATACCTCTTCTGAGGCTGTTTTAATCAAATCAATTCGCTCTTTAGCAGTTCTTTTTCTAAAATTTTCAAAATCAGAATAGAGGCGGAGGTATTTCTCCTTTAGTTCGGCTACCTCAGCAGACAGTTTTTCTTCCTGGCTTAGGCTATTTTCTTCAACAGGTAGACCCTCAGTAGCGCTAGTCTCTTCTGATTGCAATTCATCTACCTTTAATTCTGCGTCTTGCTGTTCTTGATTTTTAGTTTCCATGTGTATATCGATCGTAGTTGGCTTTTTTTGAACTAACAAGGATTTTGCCAGTCCATCAATGCTGACAAAGTGACGGATTTAGGAGTGAATTGCCTGCCAAATTAAATCCTTGAGTTTTTCAAGGTTGAATTGGCTAATCGAAGAAATGAATACATAGGGAAGGTCCTTGGGAATCTCTCTTTCCATTTCTTTCATCAGCTCCTCATCCAACATATCCACCTTTGAAATAGCGAGCAATCGCTTCTTATCCAAGAGTTCAGGATTGTATTTGCGTAACTCCCCCAAAAGAATTCGATACTGATCTCCAATATCCTTTGCATCGGCGGGAATTAAAAATAGTAGTATGGAGTTGCGCTCAATGTGTCTCAAAAATCGAATCCCCAATCCCTTGCCTTCTGCTGCCCCTTCAATAATTCCTGGAATATCTGCCATCACAAATGATTTATCATCTCGATAGCTTACCACTCCCAAGTTTGGCACAAGGGTCGTAAATGGGTAATCTCCAATTTCTGGTCTCGCTGCAGAGATGGAAGAAAGCAAGGTTGACTTTCCCGCATTCGGAAAGCCTACTAGACCCACATCTGCGAGTAATTTCAATTCGAGAATGATCCATTCTTCAATCCCCTCTTCCCCTGGCTGCGCATAATGTGGCGCCTGATTGGTAGAAGTTTTGAAATGATCATTTCCTAAACCGCCACGACCCCCTTTGGTAAGGATGATTTCTTGCCCATCAGCGGTGATTTCAAAACGCTTCTCTCCAGTTTCTGCATCCTTAGCTACTGTACCAAGTGGTACTTCTAGAATCATATCTTTTCCATCGGCCCCTGTTCTTCTCCCTCCATCGCCACCTTTGCCAGGTTCTGCAATCACGTGCTTTTTATATTTGAGGTGAAGTAGCGTCCAAACTTGCGTGGTTCCTCTCAAAATGATATGACCCCCTCGGCCCCCATCTCCTCCATCAGGCCCTCCTTTGGGCACATGTTTTTCCCTTCGGAAATGCATGGCCCCCGCGCCGCCTGCTCCAGATCTGGAACAGAATTTCACATAGTCGATAAAATTAGAGTCAGCCATAGATAGATAAAAGAAAAAAGGCTACGCCCTAGAGCCTAGCCAAGTCTTGGAATTACAAATTTAACAAAAGCTAGGGATCAGTACCCATCAATGACTGCAGTAATCTGGTTAAAGATTTCTTCAATCTTCCCTACTCCATTTATTTGATGAAATTTTCCCTGCTTTTCGTAGTAGGCAGCTACTGGTAGTGTTTCGTCTAAATACACCTGAATTCGGGTATTTATTTTTGCTTCTTCTTGGTCGTCCACACGGCCTGAAGTTTTCCCTCTTTCTAAAATGCGTTCCTTGAGAATTGCTTGAGGAACATCTAAGGCAATCATCCCCGAAATATGCATCCCGTTTTTTTGCAACATTGCGTCCAGTGCTTCTGCCTGAGCGGTAGTCCTTGGAAAGCCATCAAAAATAAACCCCTGGCCATCCACCGTGTTTGCTATCTTATCTTCAACCATTTGGATGACTACCTCATCGGGCACCAAATGGCCTCGATCCATGTATCCTTTAGCTAATGCACCAAGCGATGTCCCCTCTCCCAAGTGTTTTCGAAACAAATCACCTGTTGAAAGGTGTGTCAAACCATAACTGGTAATGATTTTTTCACTCTGGGTACCTTTTCCAGCACCTGGAGGTCCAAACAAAACAAGATTTAGCATAAAAGAATTAATTTTAGGGGATACTCAACTGATAAATATCTGGATAGTTACGACCCTCGCCGTCGTAATCTAAACCAAATCCAACGACAAATTTATTCGGAATTTCAAAACCGACATAATCTAAGGGATAATTAAACAAGAAAGCCTCTTTTTTGAAGAGCAGCGTAGCAATCGCGATACGCTTGGGATGAAGAGACTCCAACTGCCTTTTCAGGTAGGCCATGCTATTGCCCGTATCAACTATATCCTCCACCACAAGCACATTTTTACCTTCAATTGAAGCTGGAATTCCAATCACCTCCATCACCTTCCCAGTTGATTCCATACCAGAATAGGAGGAGATTTTGATGAACTCACAACTCAGCGGCAGCCGAATTGTTCGTACTAAATCCGCCATC
Organism: Algoriphagus sp.; assembly: GCA_044353615.1. Lineage (GTDB taxonomy): Bacteria > Bacteroidota > Bacteroidia > Cytophagales > Cyclobacteriaceae > Algoriphagus. The sequence goes on from JBILBQ010000106.1 coordinate 2,997, forward strand.
ACTACAAAGGAACCATTGAGCACGCCCAATAACACCAGCTCTTCTCCCTCAAAATCAGTACTTATTTGAACTCCTAATTCCTCGATACGCCTTTTTATTTGCCCTTCCGTCAGGTAGGTTTCAAAGGTTTTGTCTTTGATCTTAATCTTCTTCATGATTGAAATTAGAGTGCTTTTAACAGGTATTGATACACTTGAACCATGGACTCCAAGTCTCGAAGGGAAACCTTTTCATCCGGACTGTGGACGTGATCTTCGGCGGCGCCAATAAAACACCAATCGATGGCATAGGGAGAAAACTGAACTTCTCGACCATCACTACCCCCATACGCTTCGACTTCCAATTGAAATGGGATGCCACTTTGCTGAACTAGCCGAGTGATCCGATCGATAAATTTCTTTCTAGGAATAAACTTATCTCGAATGGAAACTACCACTCCTTCGTGGTGGTGTACACCATCCGTAATCCAAGTAATATCGGAGATAAGCGCCTGCTTGATCGGAGCAGTATTTTGGATAAACTGAAGTAAAAAAGGCATGCTTCCTCCTCCATGCTCTTCGTAAGTGGTGAAAACTACCCAGCCATCTTCGATGGTTTCACAAAGCTGCAAAGCTGCATGCACCCCGAGTCGATTATCCAAATAAGCTGCATGAATGAATTCAGCATCGACCCGAATATCCTGAGCAAAAGAAAGCCGCGTGCCTCGATTAATCTGACGAGGAAAATCATGGTAAAGATCATCCCCTTCTACTACTAGTTTGCAGGAAATCTCTCCAAAGCTATCCTTGCCCACCAGTCGAGTACCCTGAATAAGCTCAGGGCCTCCCACAGGAATCAACTGATTGGCGTAGCGCACCATAAAACCAGTGGTGTCCACATGCGAAAAAACAGCAGATCGAGGAGAGCCAAATTTCAAAAGAATGCAATCATGGAATTCCTCTCCAAAAAAAATAACGGGAATAGTTTTCCATTTAGATTTACGATTGTCTATATTTCGCAGAAGAAAAGCGATTACGTCAGATTCATCTCCAGAAACGGAGGTTTTATGAAGTAATTCTTTTAGAAAAGGGTCAATTGGCATAGAATGTGATAAAATTGTTTTAAAAATGATGTGCTAAATAAAAAACAAATCTTACAAAGACTTGTTATTTAAATTAATCCTATAATTTTGCAATAAATTAAAAGCATATATTTACAATCAGATTTACTAAACCTCATAATTCGAAACAAAAATTTTTTGTCATGAAAAAATTAATACTCTCTATCCTTTTATCCGGTTCTTTGGCATTCGCTGCCAACGCACAGGAATCTGCTCCTGCTCAGGAGTTCAACAAGTGGTCTTTTGAGGCTTCTGCTGGCTTTAACAAGGCAATGGCCCCATTCACTGCGGGCTTTGTTTCTCCAACGCTTAACTTAGGACACGCCGACCTTGGGGTACGTTACATGTTCAATGAGAAGTTCGGAGCGAAGCTTGACTATGGTTTCGGATCTTTCCAACAATCAAAAGATACCAAAGCATTCGACACAAAATATTTCAGACTAAACCTACAGGGTGTAGCTAATGTAGGCCGCATCATGAACTTTGAATCAGTTTCCAGCAAAATTGGAATGTTGTTCCACATGGGTGCAGGTATCGGTGTAGTAAATCCAGAATTGAATCAATGGAACGATTTCAACGACAAAGTTTACACCATGATTTTTGGATTCACTCCACAGTACAAGTTGAGCGAAAAAGTATCACTTGTGGGTGATGTGTCTACAATTCTAAATGGACGCCAGTCTATCACTTTCGATGGTGCTACTGCAATCACAGCTAACACAATGGCTAATGCCGCTACCAACAACGGTACTTATGGACCCAACGCAAACTGGTGGACTGGTACTTTAGGTGTAAATATCTACTTGGGTAAGGCAACACAACATGCGGATTGGTTTATTGCAACTAACAATTATGTTACAAAAGAAGAGTTAGCTACTCAAATCAGTGGAATTAAGGACATGTTGAAAGATTCTGACGGCGACGGAGTTCCTGATTACCTAGACAAAGAGCCAAATACTCCAGCTGGCGCAAGAGTAAGCCCATCAGGTGGAACCCTTGATTCTGACGGTGATGGTACTCCTGATCACTTAGATAAATGTCCTTTCCAACCAGGAACTTCCAATTCAGGCGGATGCCCTGTTGAAGTAACTGCAGACGAAATAGATTACACTAGAAAAGCAATAAATGACGGTTATGTGAACGTTTACTTTGCTTTCGACAGCGACAAGCCATTGGCTTACTCAATCAGCGCAGCTCAATATATCTCTACTTTCTTGAAGAGAAACCCAGGAGTAAAAGTAGAAGTTAAAGGTTATGCAGATGAGTTGGGTCCTGAAGACTACAACATGAAGCTTGCTGAGCGTAGAGCAAAAGCAGCTCACGGATTGCTAATCGCCTCTGGAGTTGATGCTTCAAGAATAACTTACAAAGGTTATGGCGAAGATACCTCAGTTGACAAAGCTTCTGCAGATGCAAGACAAATGTCAAGAAGAGTAAGTTTCGAATTGAAGTAATTAATCTTCTAAAAATTTATGAAAGGCTGGATTTAAATCCAGCCTTTTTTTCGTGCTCAAGAATCCAGAAAATGGTCACTTCTTTGAATCCTTGAACGTTTCCTTAACGAAAATATTCTGGGCCCTACAGATTCTAGCTTATTGCCCTACCACTTTTCCCAATCTTTTCGGTAGCTTTAATCATGTTTATTCTTAGCGAACGACCTTCTATTGGTAACCAATTTTTAGCCGAACTCCGGGACATTCATACGCAGCAAGACCGAATGCGTTTTCGGAAAAACTTGGAACGCCTAGGCGAGCTTCTTGCTTACGAAGTTTCCAAAACCCTAACGTTCCAAAGCACAGAAGTACAAACCCCTTTGGGAAGTGCACAAATGGAATTGCCAGTTGACCAGGTAGTCCTAGTAGCTGTCTTGAGGGCCGCATTGCCATTTTACCAAGGATTCCTGAATAGTTTTGATCAGGCAGAAAGTGGATTTATCGGTGCTTTTCGGCAGGAGGATGGAGAAAAAATAGGAATAAATCTTGGCTATCATGCCAGCCCTAAACTGGACAACAAGGTGCTTATCCTTGTAGACCCCATGCTCGCCACAGGTCAATCCTGCGTAACCGCTCTCAAAACCCTTTTGGAGCATGGTACACCCAAAGCCATACATATCGTGGCAGCCTTTGCCGCACCCGAAGGCGTTGAGCACCTATCCACCCACTTGAATGTTTCGTACAGTTTATGGCTCGGTACCCTCGATCAAAAGCTCAACTCTAAGTCATACATCATTCCTGGACTTGGTGATGCCGGCGATTTAGCCTTTGGGGAGAAACTGTAACCAAAACAATCTAAGTAGAAACCACCTTTGAATCATTAAGCCGATACCTAACATGAATAGCCTTTGCCAAAGGAAAAAATTGAAATTTCCTGGCGTTGGGATTAATTCATAGCTTCGCCCCATACAAACTCCAATTCATCACAACAACCAGCCCCAAGATGAGCGAAGCTTTCTTTACCTTTTTTGGAATTTACTTGCTTTGCCTAATCAAGTTTTTTGCAGGTCCTATCCTAGGCGCTGCAGCAGGATATAGTCCCTGGGAGATTATTGGAGTCAGCGTTTTGGGGATGATGACTAGCGTGACCTTTTTTACCTTTCTTGGTACACGAGTAAAAAAAGCGCTGCAAGCGAGAAGCAGCACTCCAAAGAAGGTGTTCACTAAAAAAAATCGCCGCATTGTCCGAATATGGGGATCTTACGGAGAAGTAGGAATTGCAGCACTTACACCTATCCTCCTCACACCCATTGGAGGTACTTTAATCCTGGTGTCCTTCGGATCAGATAAAAAGAAAATCTTACTTTACATGCTAATCAGTGGGCTCATCTGGGGAGCAATCTTTAGTTTTTCTATCGAATGGCTACTGCTATTCCCCCCAATAAGTGCCCTACTCCGGTAATTCGGCATCGGGAAGTATCTCAATGTCTTGGATCAATACCCGCTTAGCTATTTCTTGACCTGTCAAGGTCGCAGCTAAGCCTCCCATAGCCGTTTCCTTGTATCTGCTTTCCATGGACGCACCAACCTCTCCCATTGCTTCAATGCATTCATCCACGGGGATTACTGCGCTTACATTGGCTAAAGCTATTTGGGCCGAACTAAAGGCTATCGCTGCAGCACTGGCATTCCGAACTACACAGGGAACTTCCACCAAGCCTGCCACAGGATCACAAACAAGCCCCAACATGCACTGAATGGTGATGGCCACCGCATTAAAAAGTTGGTCCGTCGTCCCTTCCAAACAATAAACAATTGCACCTGCAGCCATGGCTGCTGCCGATCCCGTTTCTGCTTGGCAACCGCCGACTGCGCCGGCTAAACTTGCCTTTTGCTCGATAATCAGCGCTATACCAGCACCAATTAGTAAGCCTTCACAAATCTTTGCATCTGAAAGCCCATGAATTTCTTGAAGCGTCACTAAAGTGCCTGGAAGTATTCCCGAAGCACCTGCAGTAGGCGCAGCCACTACTCGACCCATGCAAGAGTTGACCTCCTTGGCTGCCAAGGCTCTGGAAATCAAGCGCTGAAATTCTGGTGAAAGGACAGTTAAGGGATGGTTAAACACTTTTTTGGCTCCGCTAGTGATCATGCCTGAACGAGAATTCATCTCCTCCTCCAAACCGGTCTTTACGGCATCTTTCATCACCTGATAGGCCTTTTGGAGGCCCTGCCGAACTTGTTCTGAAGTTGCCCCTTTTTGAGTTACTTCATATTCTAACACTACATCCACTAAGGACAAGGACTGCTCTTCGCAGTATTTTTTCCATCCAGTAAAACTTTCAAATAGAAAAGACATCTAAATTTGGGTTTATTTCTTACAAAAAAGTGAGTCAAACGACCACAACAGTTTAAAAGTCAAAGGTAATGGTCTGAGTTAGCGCAGGGTCCAGGCTCAAAGCTACTGGGCAAGTACGAGCTGCATTTTTTAATTTTTGGCTCATGGCAGGAGAAAAAGCAGGTCCAGACCAATGAAAATTCACTTGAATCTCTTGAATTTTTCTCGGATTGCTTTGCATGATCTTTGTGATTTCCCAAGATAATCCCTCCAAGGAAACCCCTTCCCGCTCCGCAACAATCCCCATAATTGTTACCATGCAACTCCCCAAGGCAGCACAAACCAAGTCGGTGGGCGAAAAAGCCTCGCCTTTCCCATTGTTATCTAGGGGGGCATCTGTCAACAGTGCATTTCCTGAAAGAACATGTGTGGCTTGGGTTCTTAAGTTACCTAGGTACGAACTTTTTATAGTGGACATAAACTCTTACTTTTAAAATTCAGTTATAAA
>JBILBQ010000026.1:0-26332 GCA_044353615.1 Algoriphagus sp.
TTGTGCTTTTTTGGGTTTTGCATCCCCTAGTTACTAAAAAATCAAAAAAAGTCCCTACCGCCAATCCAAAAAAAAGGAAGGTGAAGACTATTTCTTTGGAATAGCGGAGGTGCGAATGTTTTCCAAATTGATTTCTGAAAGCTTCACCAAAGCCCCAGTCTCATACAAGACCTGCATGGAATCCAATGGGGTTTCTTTACGTCCTGCCTTTAGATTGTTGTAGTCCTGAAATCGGATACCACCCAGTTCTCGGGTCGCCCGCACATCTCGCATGCGCACTCCTCCCCCATCGGTATGGTAACTGTAAGCCATGTAATCCATTTTCGAATCGTCTACCCCAAACCAGTACAAAAACTCATCTTCAAAGTGATCTCCTCCTCCTTCTGCTTGAAAAGTCACCTTGACCTGATGGTACTCTTTCCCCTTAATCGTGGTTTTTCCGAGGTAGGTTTTGATAGCCGCCGCATCATTCAATCCATAAGGTAAGAAAGCAAAATAGGCCACAGAATTGACCGACCGTGAAAATGCACCAATCCGCTCTTCAGTCAGGGTATCGATCAAGACCCCATTTACCTTTCGTGTAAATCCCGAATTATTCAAAACATCCACCACCTGTCCCGTAGAATCCGAAAATTCTCTACTGTACTCAAAGGCAGTGGATGACTTAAAAATTGAATAATGTGTTCCTCTAAAATCAAAGGTGATGGCTGTTTTTTCGTAAAGGGCTCCCCCATAGGCGTCGATGGCTGCATCGACTATCTTCTCTGCCTCTGTTCTGGAATCACAGGAAATTCCAAAAACGGTAAAGGACAGTATTGCGAAACTGAATGCTAAAATTTTCATAACCGTATTTTTTACAAGGTGAATTGAGCCTCTTTAAATCAAATCCAATTGCTAGAAATTAATACTGCAACTCATAGTTGGAATAGCGGTACTCCGCACGAAGAAACAAACGCTTCCCCGCCTCATCAACGCGCCAACTTTCGCGGGTGCCATGAAATATCATTTTCTCAGCTTGCTCACTGGATAAATCATAAATCCTACTTCGGTGATCCTTAAGCTGTACTTCATTGCCCAGCATCTCAAAGCTTTTGGGATCAAAATAATACCACCAGGTATCTGCATCTGGACCATAATCCACACGGATGGATGCCACTTCCATTCCTGTATCTAATTTCTTATTGCCCTCATAGCTGAGTTTACCTCCTTTATCCAGCAACTTCCAGGGTTGTGCCGCAGTGTAAAATGCCGCATCAAAATCCTTCTTTTTGGCGGCTAAAAAATCAGGGTTCAAGATCTCATTCTCCCCCATCTGGTATCGGAAGGTGGCTCCATCCCAACTCATCCAATGCATGATGCTATCCTTGGTCCAGCTGATTTTACCTTCAAACCGTGGGACAAATCGGAACTCATGCCACTGATCCAATTCGGATTCAACATTCCCCGCTGAATCCAACATCCGCGTCCACTTTCGAAATTTGATCCCTTTCAAGTTCTCCCAACCTTCCCTACCTCCATGCGCTGCAATGGACTTGTCCAAAAGATCCATCGCCTGTTGCTCAGGGCTTGGGGTACAAGCCGTCCATGCAAACAGAATTACAAAAAATACAACCGCGTTTTTCATCTTTCTAAGTTAGGAGTTCTTTGCTTCCGAAAATAGTCCAAGTACAGACCTAAAAGAACCAAGCCATATTCCAGCATCAAAAAAAGCGCTTGCTCCTGAACAGGATTTTGGCTGTAGGCCTGGTAGGAAAAAATAGAACCAAACGACCAAAGCAAAAAGGTCCATTGCCTTGTCAATACAGACAAACCCAAACCGGGCAACAGGTACCAAGGATGGACTACCGGCTGCAAGATAAAGTACAACAAATACAGCTGCACCCAAAGGCCAATCATCCCTTCTAAACTAGCCTGAGATCGCTTCCAGGAAATCCAAATCACCCCTGCAAGAGTAATTGCCGTGCCAAATTTAGTCAGGATACCAATCGTATTGTAACCCACCAACCACTTACCCACTTCCCGAAGGAGGTAGTACACCGAAGCATTAAACTCAAACTTCCCCTGATACAGCTGTAGGCTTTGAAAGAAATTTTGCCATGCACCATCAAGTCCTAGAGGTAAAAAGCAAAGCAGTCCTGTCCCAATTGCCATTCCCCAAAAACCAACAGATTTTCGAGTCCGCTTCCAAAACAAGAATGCCGGTGCAAAAAGTAAGGGAAGCAATTTCATGCCAATGGCCAGCCCCCAGAACATTCCGGAGAACCCCAGTTTGTGTCTAGAAATGGCAGCAAGAGATGCTACTAGAAAAAATAGGACCAGCCCTTCAAAGTGAAGATTTCCTACCACCTCCAGGATGACGAGCGGATTAAACCAGTAGAAAATGACTTGTTTTTGGGGAAGGCCAAACTTTGCCAAAAGCCAGCAAAGCAGCGAAAACACCCCAACTTCCCCGAGTAATAGTAGAAGACGAAGTGCCAAATAGCCTTTTTCAAGTTGGCCCTGAGCAAACTGAGCAGCTCCCCAAAAAAGCACCTGATTCAGGGGAGGATAAACGGAATAATAGTGCGGTGAATTTAACTCCTCGAAAAGTTGGGTACGGTACTCTGCATCTCCCTCCCCTTTCTTCTCTTGTACCTGCGCGGGCGTCATCTGGTAAGGATTCTGACCTTGACTTAAAAGCTCCCCATCCCACAAAAACCGGACGCCGTCCTCAGACCATTGCGGAGCAAAAAAGAAAAGGGAACCTCGAAAGAGTAGCCCAACACCCAATAGCCACCAGAAACTATCCTTTCTCCAATCCAGGAAATAACTCCCGAGCATTGCTCCAAAAGCCACTGCAAAAAGGACAAAAGTCAGGGGGAAATTTCCTCTTGGCACTTGCGCCAACAAAATCAGCGCAGTTCCTAGTAGAAGTAGCGAAGCAACTTTTAATACCGATTTAAAACGAGTGCTCAAAGTCCCAATTCCTTGCGAAGGGATTCATACACCTTCTCATTTTGCTTCCAATACGGCAACTGCCTCGAGTGAATACGCGTAGCCGTAGTTACTTCCTGCTGTCCAGTTGCCTTGGTCCAAGTTTCTGTAAAGCCAGTAATCTCATAAGGAAATAGTTGCTGGTAACGGATGGTTATTTTCCTTCCAATTTCCCCATACACTACCGTCAATTCCGCTTGATCCGAACCCAATGCTTTTCGTGAAACGGTTGCCTGCTCGCCTTTCAAGGGAATATGGGCAAAGCGCTGAAATATAAGGCTTGGGATTAGGGTCACATTGCCAAGGGGAACCAAATTGGGGTTCAAGCGGAGCAGCGTAAACAGCTCCTCTTCCGTTTTGCCATCCACCTTGGACTCCAAATCCCCCTCGGATTCAAAATAAGAAAATTGCTTGGCCGTATATTTTCCATTCTTGTAATTGAGCTGCGTAAAAGATTGCCCACACCACTCGGTCACGGATGCCGTCAACTTGGGCGCTGGGCTTTCCTCGTAAACTGGTGTAAAAACCGATAGCATGGTGTGGTAAGGATACACGCCCGTTACAAACTCCCGGGTCATATTCAACTTTAATACCTTCTGGGCATCGGATGGCCTATCCTCAGGAGCATCTAACTTTACCTGCTTGCTTTTAGAAAAATCTTCAGTGACAAATATCATCACCGCCTTTCCCTGCCGCAGCTCCCCATATCGGCTTTGCTGCAAATCAAACACGTTGACTTCGGCAGTTCCTTTGTACCAGTAACTTGCAAACTGTGTTTCAACTACCCCTTCTCGACCTTCTGGAGTACAAGCGATAGATGCTACACCAACCAAAAGAAGCGCGAAAAACACACTAGGTTTTAGTCTTGATTTTTTTTGCATGGGTATGGAATTTGAACCAATTGAAAGCGACTACCGAAAAGGGCGCCAATACTTAAATATCGTAAAAATTATTTTATATCCGGCCCCAATCACTCCTTTCACCGTGCCACTCACCTTAGAAACCCCGATGCGTTTTCGGTAGGTAACTGGCACTTCCAGGTACCTGAGTTTGGCTTGATGTGCTTTGATCTGCATCTCTATGGTCCATCCAAAGTTCTGATCTACCATCCCCAAGGCAAGTAATTTACTCCAAGAGATGGCTCGGAAAGGGCCTAAATCAGAAAATTTGGCACCATACATCCAACGCATCAAGAGGGTAGCAAGCCCATTCCCAAATACTTGAGGGAAAGTCATGGAACCCGCTTCCCGCTGCCCCATGGACCGAGAACCGATCACCAAGTCCGCTTTGTCCGCTAGAATTGGGGCTATCAAATCCTCCAGTTCCTCAGGATAATCGCTGTAATCCCCATCCAAAAACACCAGAATATCAGGTTGTATTTCTTGACGCTTGATCCAATCCATAGCAGTCATGCAGGCCTTGCCGTAGCCTTTTTGGGGTTCGAATACCACCTGAGCCCCCCCTTCCATCGCTACTTCTGCGGTACGGTCCGTGGAGTTATTATTGGCCACCACCACATGCCGAACCAGTTTGGGAATATCCCCAATTACTTTGACGATAGACTTTTCCTCATTAAATGCAGGAATGATGACATCAATAATCGGCGTTGAATTCATAACAAACTTATCGGGTACGCAGGGAGGAAATAAACACTAAACTATACCCCAAAGCCAATAGCCCATGAAAAGGAAGAAATAAATAGGTACCGAAGACAATCCCCAAGACCACCATCCCTCCAAATAAAAGACCCATCCCTCCTTCAAGCCAAGTGCTCATAGGCAAGGAACGAAGACGGTAAACATTCGCATTCAGCGAGGCAGATCCAGACTCCAAATTGAATTTAGGGGTACGGATGAAAGGCGATTTTTTACCTGTCAACCCTTCCCAAACCGCCTGGGAGTTGTGCAAAGCAAAGCCCATAGAAACAGCAAAGAAGAGCGGCAACTTCCATAAGGCTTCTGCCAATCTACTCCAAGAGAAGGCCTGAGCCTTGAGGTAAGACACCAGATACACCCCTGCCACTAGGACAAAGCCTAGCATGGAAAATCCCGTAGCGAGCAACAGCGTCGGTGAGATTAAATTCGAGTGTATCCCCCACCAAAGCCCAATGCTACACCAGCTGGTCAGTAGAATCGCAATGAAAATCGTGGAGTTGAAGAGGTGGGCAAATGCATGGAATTTGATATGCCAGGGATGATCCTCTTGAAACACCTTGCCAGCATGCTTGACCGCACATTCGGCCCCACCCTTGGTCCAACGGAATTGCTGAGACTTGATCGCGGAGAGAATGGGAGGAAGTTCTGCCGGGGATTCGATTTCTGGCCGGTACACAAACTTCCAGCCTTTCCGCTGAGCACGGTAACTCAGATCCAAATCCTCCGTCAAGGTATCGTCATGCCAGTTGCCCGCATCCAGAATGCAACTTTTTCTCCAAATCCCAGCGGTACCATTGAAATTAATGAAGGACCCCTGCTGATTTCTTCCCTGCTGCTCGATTAAGAAATGGGCATCCAAAGCAAAGGCTTGAAGCTCCGTTAAAATGGAATAATCCTGGTTGAGATGAGTCCAGCGACTCTGAACCATCCCCACCTGTGGGGATGAGAAATAGGGCAAAGCCTTCATTAAAAAATCGGGATCTGGCACAAAATCCGCATCAAAGATGGCGATAAACTCCCCTTGAGCAGAAGGTAAGGCTTCTTTCAAGGCTCCCGCCTTAAACCCTGTACGGTCAGTCCGGTGGAGGTATTCAAAATTCAAATTGGGGTAGGCCAATACCTTTGCCTGAATCAAGGCTCCAGTTTCATCTGTACTATCATCCAGAATCTGGATTTGAAGCAATTCACCCGGGTAATTGAGTTTGGCAACTGCATCAATCAAGCGCTCGACCACATAGCGTTCGTTGTAGATGGGTAGTTGTACGGTGACCTTGGGCCACGAATTTGGCGCTTGGGGAGGAGCTTGATTGGACTCCTTTTTGAACTTAAAAAAATGAACCAATAAATGCCCTTGTGCCAGACTATAAAGGAAGATAAAAACCATTCCCAAAAAATAGAGCAGCGCACAGGTATAAACGAAAAACATTTAGGACCTCAGTTTGATGGAATCGTTGCCAATCAAAAACGGAAACTCGTGAATTCGGCCTTCCTCTGGACCATTTTCCAACTTCAATACCCCACGAGGACAAACCGACGCACAGACCCCACAACCTACACAGGAAGATCGTACGATATTTTGACCCTGCTGTGCATAGGCTCTGACATCAATTCCCATTTCGCAATGCGTAGAGCAATTGCCACAAGAGATGCACTGTCCCCCATTGGTCGTGATTCTAAATCGAGATTTAAACCGCTGCACCAATCCCAAATAAGCAGCCAGCGGACATCCAAAACGGCACCAAACTCGATTGCCCATCAGTGGGTAAAATCCAGTTCCAACGACCCCGGCAAAAGCAGAGCCAATCGCAAATCCATATATGGAATGCAATTGATTTGTCACCTGTCCCAAAAGACTGAAGGAGGTAAAATAGTTGACAAGCGTTAGCGTGGTCATGACCACCGCCAAGGCCAGCACTCCATGGATCATCCAGCGCTCCCATTGCCATGCCTTGAGAGACTTGTCGGACAAGTGCCTAAATTCATCGCCAACAGTTTCGGCCAATCCTCCACAACCACAGACCCAAGAACAATACCAGCGCTTCCCATAGAAATAGGTAAACACAGGTACGCCTATCACGATTAATAGGATTCCCCAAACCAACATAAATAGGCCCAATCCACCACTAGAAATAAAGGTGACTAGCTGGTAATCGTAGAAAAAATCATAATCCAAAGGCCAAATATTCTTAAAATCAAAGTAGGGCTTATTCAACAATACAAGCACTTCAGGAATAATAAAAGCAAAAGCAGTTTGAAAAAATATCAAGGACGCAGTTCGAAGTTGCTGGTAGCGGTTGCCTCGATATTTCAACAGCATCCGAACTCCCATCACACCAATAGCAAGCGTATACACCAGCCCATACAAAAACCACTGGCTGGCTGGACCTCCAGATAGGAATTGAGAAATGGGTTCCACCATCCATACCAGCGGGGCTAGGTATGCCGGAAACCAATACAAGACCACATAAAACAGAATCAAATAGCTGCCAGTCAAAAGCCCCAGCAACCCTTTATTTTTCAAAGAGGAATGAAAGACCCCAGTATGCGTGAGACTGTCATGCGAAGTACTATTTCCACCAAGATTATACAAGATCCCACCCAAGACAATAAGGCCTATGGACAAGCCCAAACTAGCCCAAGGGTTTGTTTTACTCGGACCATCCATCGCTGCTTTGGCCAATACAAACCCGTAATCATCCCAGATTACCTGGTCCCAGGCTTGCTTTGCTTTTAGCTCGTCATTGTAGGGCTGAAAAAAGGAGGAATAGGCAGTTAAAAAGGAATGGGTCGACGTGTAGGTTTGCCCATACATTGGCTGCACCAATTCCGCAAGTTGATCTCGGTGAATGTCCTTGACGGATGACCGAAGCTGCTCCTCACTTAGGCGATACTGACTTGAAAATGGCAGGATAGTGAAGACTGACATCCCCACTACAAACAAGATTAGTCCGATAAGTTCGATTTTTCTCATAGCCTTGCCCCAAAAATTTTCTGTAAAAACGACCGTTTCGAGGTGGAAATCGCGATCCCAAATTGGTTTTGAAAAGCCTGTTGAATCTCAAGGTGGTAAGGGGCATAGAATTCAGGGTCAAAAACACCCTCTTCTAGCCTTTGGATCACCTGCTTCCCGGACCATTTTTCTCGAATTGCCCGATCAAAAAATTCATGCCGTAATCGAAACCCTAGGTTGATCACCCCTACAATTTTTCCCGCTTCATCCATTTCCATTCTAAAGGAAACTTTCCCAAGACGATGCTCCCAATAGAAACAAGGAACTCCGGCTGCCGCTTCAGGACTAACTATCCCATACGTTTGGTACTCAATCGCAAAGAACTTAGCGGAATTAAACCAAACCCCAGGTTGATAGGAAACCGGCTTGTTGCAAAAATTATACGCCAAGGTCTCCCCATGCATTCTTCCGGTATACCAGACTTGTTCCAAAGTACGTCGTCCTGGCCCAGGCGGCTGCTCAAACTCCGCACAATCACCAATGGCGTTCACGTCAGGCACCGAACTCTCAAAATACGCATTGACTTTCACTCCTTTTCCAATTGCCAAAGGGGTATTTGTCAGGAAGTCCACATTTGGAGTTACTCCAGTGGCTATCCCTACAAATTCGCATGGAATTTCCTCTCCAGTCGTCGTAACCACTGCACGAACGTTTCCCTGTTCGTCGGCTAAGATTTCCTTCAATTCAGTTTGGAGGCGCAAATCAATGGAATGTGCTGAGATATGTTTTTGAACAAGTACTGCTTCCTGCTCGGGTAGTACTTGCTCCCAAAATCGTTGCTCACGAACCAAGAAGGTAACCGGAATTTTCTTGTAGGTCAGCATCTCAGCCATCTCAATTCCTATCAATCCCCCACCTACAATCACTGCTCGTTGAATGGGTTTGCTGGTGGTGGCTTCCATGGTTTCCAAGTCTTGCTTGGTATACAGCCCTTGAACTCCCTTCAGGTCCTGACCTGGCCAACCGAAAAAAGCCGGCTTGGAACCCGTAGCCAAGACCAAAATATCATAGGTTAAGGTTTCCCCAGAGGCAAAACCCAAAGTTTTGGTTTCAAAGTCTAAGGTCTTCACCCACTCTTGAAGGAGATCGATGCGATTTTTCTTCCAAAAATAGGGTTCGTAGGGCTGCGTATGCTCCCATTTCATTTGTCCCATGTACACATACATGAGTGCTGTACGCGAGAAAAAGTAGGGAGATTCTCCAGAAATGACCGTGATCCGCGCTTGGTCATCACCTTTTCGCAGGTGTCTTGCGAACGTGATGCCCGAAATGCCATTTCCAATAATCACAAAGTGACGAGAACCCATGTGCTAAATTTGAACCTAAACTTACCCAAAAATTAAGCTTACTCGTTTAAATTCCAATTGTAATCTAGAAAAGAGATGCGGGCATTGGGCGACAACTTCACTTTAGCGTAGCGGTTCAAAAATTCGATAAGTGTACCTTTTTTGGTGAAATCGCCTTTAAACCAGGAGAAAATGGAGGAAAGCTGGGCCGATTGACTGGAAATTTTATTTCGGGTGGGATCATTGATAAAGGTAGTTGTCACCCGCGTCAATTGATTCTCTAGGTTGGCTGCCACGAACGCTTCATTCAATAAGGGCGGACAGGATACCGAAGCACAATTGATTGCAAAATGAATCCGTGGCTCCTCAAATTCCTTGCGCAAGATGCTGTGTTCCACCTCATCCAAACTCATTTCTACTCCAGCAATTTTAAAAAACTTGTAGTGCCAAACGTCCTTGAGGAGCGGAATTTTAATCCTTGGGCCTAAATCTCGAATACTTTTGGCGGGATAAAAATCTACAATAAGCTTTACCGTAAAGGCATTGTATACATTAATCCAATAGGCTAGCTGCTCGTTTTTTGACCAAGTTTTGCGGTCAGGCGCATTTTCAGAAAGAAGTTTGAGGTACTTCTCCAATTTCGGTTTCTCGCGGATAAAGCCTTTGTAGTCCACTTGCCCATCGGGCTTTACATTGGATTTTAGCAGCTCATTCCACAGCTGGTGGCTGGGTGGTGTGCTTCCAGCCATCCCTACTACTGGGCTTTGGCATGAAAACAGGATTAAAAGAAGAAATAAAATGGGAAATCGAGAATTAGAATTCATGGAACGTCAACTGTTGAATTTGAGGGTGAGGTGAGGTGAAACGAGGGGACTTCAGTATACTTTTTCGCCTTTGGTAAGCCAAATGCTCCAGGGCTTGGAATAGGTGTGTACTTGGAGTGTAGGCTTTCCGTTTGCGAAAACAGGGCGGCCTTCATTGACCCAGTGAAGGATTCCACCGTAGAGGTTGTATACTTTTTTAAATCCGGCCTTCTGAAGTGTTTTTCCAATTTCCTCCGAGCGTGCGCCAACCGTACAATAAATAAGTACAGGTTTGTTTTTATCCAGTTCAGCAACTGACTTCAACGAGAAGGTCTCGTGTCCAACCCATTTGGCCGCTTGCAAATGACTGACTTGAAATTCTTCTTTTTCTCGGGCATCGAGCACCTGATAGCTTTTCAAATCGGTGATTTGTTCAGGTTTGACTACTGGAAAACTGGAATCATACAAGCCCTTCAAGAGGGTTTGGTAGGGCAAAGACTGACCAGCAGCGTATTGCAATCCTAGCACTAGGAAGCACAACAAAAAGGAAAGTCTAAATCGAGTCATGGAAACAAATTTAATCAAATCACTCAAGTTAACCCGCTGAAGTTCTACCTAAGCATAAAAATCTGATAGCCGGACCAATCCTTTTTTGTTTTTAATGCTAATTTTTTTGCCGTCAAGCTCAATTAATCCATCTTTTTTAAATTCAGATAGCAATCGAATCACCGACTCTGTTGCCGTTCCCACCATCCCGGCAATTTCCTCTCGAGTGAGGATGAGATCTATTTGTTGATGCCCACCACCATCCACTCCATAGGTATTTGCCAACTGCAAAAGCAAAACAGCAAGCCTTTCCCGAATGCTTTTTTGGGATGCATCTGTCAATTTATCCTCCATGATCCCTAGTTCATGACTCAATTGCTTGGTAATTCGTCTGAAAAAATCAGGGTTCTTCATCATCGAGCTTAAAAATGCTTCTTTGGGAATGAAGCAAATTTTCGCATCCTTAATTATCGTAGCAGAATTGCTGTAGCTCTCTTCTCCTAGCAAGGCATGATAGCCTAAAAAGTCACCTTCTTTTGCCAAGTACAAAATCTGCTCCTTCCCATTAGAAGCTGTTTTATACACCTTTATTACCCCTGCATTTACACAAAAAATTCCGAGCGGCTTGGTACCCTCGTAGTATACGATTTGTCCTTTTCGATGAGAGATTAGATTTTTGACTTCTGAAATGACACACAATTGAGACTCAGGGAGAGAAGAAAAAAGGGATTGCTTCCGAGATGCACAAAATTCGCAAGGAGTATTAGGGCTGCTAGCATACATAGCAGTAATTTAGATATAATTTATGAAAAAATTAAAGAAAATCGTTTTTAAATACCATTTATTTTTGGTCAGGGCACTGGAGGTAAGGTCAGTTGTTGGGCAAATTTGCCTTCATCTTCAACATAGCCCATAAAAACATGCCTTTCCCCATTACTCAACGCAATAAATGGACATTTTAAGGTTTGGTTGTATGCTATTGCTTGAGAAAGCACTTTTTGATTGATCTGGATCTCAGGGGATTTGCATTCAATCAAAAAATAAGGAAGACCATTCCGATCAAAAACCAACAGGTCGGTCCTCTTTTGCAGGCCATTGTAAGTCAACCCTCTTTCACTGGTAAGTAATCCTTTGGGAAATCCATGACTAGTAATCAAGAAATGTATCCAATGCTGGCGTACCCATTCCTCAGGAGTCAAAAGAATATTTTTTTTGCGCAGCACATCAAAAATAAAAACCTTCTCCCCCTCTCTTGACAGTTGAGGGGCAATCGCTGGCAAATTCAGTTCAGGGAGCGTGATCACAAATGAAACAATTGACTAAACACAAAATAACCCTTTTTCAACTAAACTTCTAGCTAATCCTTCCCTGCCTTTTCTCCAATAGTTTCAAAACTTAAGTAAGGCGAAATTTTTTCGACCCAATCCGACTTAAAAATCTTAATCCCCAATAGATCAGTAGCTTTTTGATACCCTCCATGCTGCAAACGGTAAGCCACAATCACCTTAGCCTCTTGGTAACTGATGTAAGGATGGGAAGACAATTCTTCAACTGGTGCACTGTTGATGGATAGCTTGCGAATGGGTGCAGCATCAAAATCAAAATAATCCCAAATCAGGGGAATGACCTCAGGCTTGAGCCCATACACTTCATTCAGCTGGGCGATATGAATAAACCCACCTAACTTCTCCCGATGCTTGATGATCCTTCCTGCAGTCAATGCGCCGATACCAGGCACAATCTGTAAAAGCACCGAATCAGTTTGGGAAAAAGGCAAGCGTTGAATCCGCTCAGCAACTTTTGTTGAATGAGAACGGGTGATCGTATCCTGCACATTGAAGGTCGGCAATGGTGAAACCGAAAGTTGAAACCCTGCCCGCTCCAAACTATCCACTTCATGCAGGTATTGCCGGTATATCGCTGAGGCCTTTTGATTTTTTGCCCAAGCCAACACCTGAGAAGCCGCTACCAAGGCAAGTAAAAATGGAATCAACAGCAAAAATCCTCGAGATTCTTTTGCTGAAAATCCAAGATGAGTCTTGCTCCAAAAAATTATCCGCTGCCACATGGAATGAAGTTTAAAAAGTATATGAATTGAAGTTACTGGTTCTAGGCCTTCAAACCAAATGTGCTGCCAGCACTCGAGTTGAAGTTATTATTTAGATTGATTTTAAATTAGAGAAGTCTTGCTAGAAAGAAACTATTGAGGGGCCATCAACTGTTAAATTTGCAGCCTTAGAAAGTCAAGATGCAGACCAAATTTAGAGTTGTTAGTTTATCTCATAAAAGTGCTCCCGTTCACATCCGGGAGTTAATTTCCTTGGATGAATCGGCTATTGAACGTCTTCTTCTCAAACTCAAAGAATTCTTTAGTGTTGCAGATGCATTAGTGCTGTCCACCTGCAACAGAACTGAAGTCTATTACAGCCATGAATCGGACCTCAGTGTTGAATTAATCAAACTAATTGGGATTGAAAGAGGCCTGACCAATGCCATTGGCTACCTAGACTACTTTCAGGTTTTGAATAACGAACAAGAAACTGTCACCCACTTATTTCGAGTAGCTATGGGTTTAGAAGCTCAGGTGGTAGGTGATATTCAAATCTCAAATCAAGTAAAAAGAGCCTATCAAACAGCCGCAGACTTGGAGCTTGCTGGGCCATTTTTACATCGCTTGATGCATACGATTTTCTTCACCAACAAGCGTGTGGTGCAAGAAACAGCGTTTAGAGATGGTGCGGCCTCCCTTTCCTATGCCACAATTGAGTTAATAGAAAGCCTTACCCAAAATATTTTTCAGCCTCGGATTCTACTGATTGGAGTGGGTGAAATTGGAGAGGATGTTGCCAGAAACATGGTACATCTGCCTACTGCCCAACTTAAAATCACCAATCGAACACTTGCCAAAGCAGAAGAAATTGGCGGCCCACTTGGTTTTGAAGTGATCCCTTTTGAATCCTGCCTAACAGCCATTGAAGAAGCAGATGTTGTGGTTTGTTCGGTACGAATGCCCGAGCCTTTCCTTACCAAACAATTGATAGAGGGGATTAATATCCCTAGCTACAAGATGCTGATTGACCTTTCTGTACCTCGAAGTATTGAAACTTCAATCGAAGAACTTCCAGGAGTGGTACTCTACAATGTGGATAATATCCAAAGCAAAGCTACAGCAGCGCTACAAAATCGATTGGAATCCATCCCTTCAGTTGAAGCTATTCTCGCAGAAAGTATTGAGGAGTTTGGTGCTTGGCAAAAAGAAATGGTAGTATCTCCTACCATCCAAAAACTAAAGCAAGCTTTGGAGCAAATTCGGCAAGAAGAAATGAGTAGGTATTTGAAAAATGCGGATGAAAAAGAATATTTGTTGATTGATAAAGTAACCAAAAGTATGATGCAAAAAATACTGAAGGTACCCGTTGTTCAATTGAGAGCTGCCTGCCAGCGAGATGAGGCAGCAGAAATGATTGAGCTTATTTCAGACCTTTTTGACTTAGAAAAGTTGAAAAGTGAAAAAGAATAATTTCTAAGGTTGATGCCTTAAGGTAGAAATCCATAATTTCACTATCCTTTTATTTTAATGCCATGAGAAATCTGTTTTACCCAGTTTTAGCAAGTTTTCTAATCTTGGCGAATCCTAGCCTAGGACAAACTTGGGAAGTCTACGACTTTAGTGGAAGCCTTCAAACCCGTGCTGACTTTAAGGATATCGACTTCCTTGGTGAATCTGTAAGTGTTGGGAAAAACACAACCGGATTATTTTTACTATCCCCAGATTTAAGACCTGTAGTAGACCTTCAAGGCGACGAAGTAGTTCAATACCTTAAGCCTTGGATTTTAGTCAAAGGTCCCAAAGGAATTGGAGCCTTCCATGAATATGGTCAACTTGCCCTACCCTTAGAATACGAGGAAATCATTACCTACACCAATCGACTATTGGCTAGAAAAGGCCAAGAGTATTGGATTTTTGAAAAGTCTACGGGGAAAAGCAAATGGTTAGGAACTGCTGAAGAGGCCAAGCTTACACGCAATGGGCAAGTGATTCTAAAAAACCAAGGCCAGTTTTTTCTACCCCTATCTTCAAACCCTGAAAAAGCATATGAGTTGCTAATTGAAAACCAAAGTAATTTCCTGTTGGCAAAAGAAGCCTCAGGCTATGGTTTGATCAATCAATTTGGAGAATATGTCCTGAATCCTGTACTAGACCAATTGGAGTACACCCGAGGAGATAGTTATTATGGCTTTGATGAAAACCAGTACCTCTTGATTCGCGGTTTTGAAGAAAGAGCTCAAGTACGCTACAACTCCTACCACAAAATCACCAAAGACGGCGATCTTTTGTTAGAATACATACATGGCAAACTGAGACGAGTGCTAGAGGAAGACGGGATCTTACTGGATGCGGTAGGAATGGAATCTGTAAAAATGATTGGGTCTGATGCATTCAACATTAAATTCAGAGAAAACAAATTAGGCCTACTCGGAAAAAATGGTTGGTTAGTGACTCCCAACTCAGATGCAGAGTGGATTGGATTAGGTACTGAGGGGCTTTTTCCTGCACTCAAAAATGGTAAATACGGCTACTTAGATGGCACAGGGAAATGGATCATTTCACCTAGTTTCTTGGAAGTTGGAACTTTCTCTGAAAAATTCAGCAGCTATAGAAATACTACCACCTGGGGCACCATCAATACCGAAGGGAAAATGGTAGTTGAAGCGAAATGGGATAAAATAAACAGTTTCATTGGAGGCGTAGCCATTGCTGAATCTGCAAATAAACAGTATCTAATTCTGCCAAATGGCGAACTCGCCTATCCAGAAGGATTAGATAAAATAGTACGATTGAAAGAGGGGTATTACTTGGTAACAAGTAATTCTAAATCTGGGCTCCTAACTTCTTTAGGTAAACCCATTCTTCCAGTTACTTTTGATGAGATTCAAGTAGAAAATAAAGATTTTTTTATTGTTTCTAAGGAAGGACTTTCCGGGATTATGAGAGCGAGTGGAACTGAGTTTTTACCACTTCAATACACGCAAATAGCAATTGATTGGAACGAACAAAAAGTACTTGCGAAAAGCCTTCCAAAGCAAGTGGTCGAAAATCCAGAAACAAGCCCAGCAAAAGCTCCCCAAGTAAAAAGAAAAAAGGGAGCTTAAAACTCCCCTTTATTTTTGATGTTTAGGATTTCGAAGACCCTGAATCTTTAGGGTCCTTCCCCGAATTGGCGATGGAATCACGCATGGCCGTATCAGACTTCACGTTTTCCATTTTGTAGTAATCCATCACTCCAAGCTGACCAGTACGGAATGCCTCTGCTATTGCTCTTGGAATTTCCGCCTCAGCCTCAATTACCTTGGCTCGCATTTCTACATTCCTAGCCTTCATTTCCTGCTCCAAGGCCACTGCCATGGCTCTACGCTCCTCCGCTCTAGCCTCTGCTACCTTCAAGTCGGCAGACGCTTGATCTATTTGAAGTTTAGCCCCAATGTTGGCCCCTACATCAATATCTGCGATGTCAATGGAGAGGATTTCAAAGGCTGTTCCTGCGTCAAGGCCTCTGGATAAAACCAGCTTAGAAATTTTGTCAGGATTCTCCAACACAGACTTGTGATTTAAAGAAGAACCGATAGAAGTAACAATCCCTTCTCCTACTCGAGCCAAAATGGTTTCTTCACCAGCACCACCTACTAGCTGCGCAATGTTTGCACGAACGGTGACTCTTGCCTTGGCTACCAACTGAATTCCGTCTGCTGCTACCGCAGCTACATTTGGAGTATTGATCACCTTTGGGTTCACTGATATTTGAACTGCCTCAAATACATCTCTGCCTGCCAAGTCAATCGCAGTGGCCTGCTTAAAACTTAAGACAATATTGGCTTTATCCGCAGAAATCAATGCTCGAATGACGGTAGGAACATTTCCTCCAGCCAAATAATGGGTTTCCAAGTCATTGGTAGTTAATTGCAATCCAGCCTTGGTCGCTGTGATCATTGCATTAACAATCAAACTTGGCGGCACTTTCCGAATTCGCATGCCGATCAACTCCCCAATTCCAACACGGACATTCGAAAATTGAGCCGTAATCCAAAGGTTTACAGGAACAAAATACAAGAAAATAAATAGGAGAGCAATGCCAGCAAAGGCAGCAATCAAAACGAATAATGAACTGTCTTCAAACATATTTTTTTAGGTTACACTGATTTTATTGTTTTCAATTTTAATGATCGTAACTGGGCTATTTACCTCAATAAACCCAGACTCCGACTTCACTTCTACCCAAAGCTCATTAAAGGAAGCTTTTCCGTAGGGTTTGATGTCGGAAACAGCCAATCCCTTCATTCCTACTTCTAGACCATCGGTTCTGCCATCGAAGGCTCCGCCAGACTGGGTTGATTTCAGCGAAAATTTTTTCCAAACGCCTGAGCTAAACCCATACCAAACGGCTCCAAAATTAATGACTAATGCGGCGCCCGTGATCCATAAGGCCATGGAATACTCAAAATTCAGAAATGCAAATACAAGTCCCGCTCCACTTACCAGAAATCCAAAAATCCCCACAACAGTTGTTCCGGGAATGAATATAATTTCAACCATTAGCAGAATCAATCCAATGAGTAGAAGCGTGCTTAGGACTAAAATTTCCATAAAAATTAAGTTGAACAGCCTCTAATCTACTAGATTCTAACGAATTCTTAGCGAAAAAGAAAAAAACCCGAGAATTTTCGGGTTTTTCATTGGCTTTATAAATCAATAAGCTTTCGCAAAAAGCACCCTTCCAGAAGAAGGCTTTCCGCTATATACGCATACCCCTTGTTCAGGGACCTGATCCAGCGGAATGCATCGGATGGTGGCCTTAGTCAGCTCTTTGATCTTATCCTCAGTTTCGGGAGTTCCGTCCCAATGTGCTGACAAAAACCCAGCTTTGTCCTCCAAAACCTGCTTAAATTCCTCCCAGCTATTTACTTCAGTGGTATTTTCTTTTCTAAAGTCAAATGCCTTCTGGTAAATGCCGTCTTGAATTTCTTCCAACAACCCTCCGATTTTTTCTGCAATCGGCATATCCCCCCACTGGAAAGATTCCTTTGTCAAGTTATCTCTCCTTGCTATCTCTAGGGTCTTATTTTCCAAATCTCGTGGACCTAGCGCGATACGAACAGGTACTCCTTTCAATTCGTATTCTGCAAACTTCCAGCCTGGCTTCTGAGTATCTCGGTCGTCGTACTTTACGCTTATTCCTGCTTTTCGCAGATCAGTCATGATTTCCTTCGCCTTCACCGAAATCAGCGCCAACTCATCCTCTCCACGGTAAATCGGTACGATGACCACTTGAAATGGAGCAAGTTTGGGAGGCAACACCAAGCCGTTGTCATCCGAATGCGCCATAATCAAGGCACCCATCAAACGCGTACTTACTCCCCAAGAGGTGCCCCATACATACTCCAAGCCCCCTTCTTTGGTTGCAAATTTCACCTCAAAGGCTTTGGCAAAATTTTGCCCTAAAAAGTGAGAGGTACCCGCCTGAAGTGCTTTTCCATCCTGCATTAAGGCTTCGATGCATAAGGTATCATCCGCACCTGCAAATCGTTCATTCGCGGTCTTTCTGCCTCTCACCACAGGAAGCGCCATAAACTCCTCCGCAAACTGAGCATAGATATTCATCATTTGCACGGTCTCAGCCATGGCTTCTTCCGAAGTAGCATGGGCAGTGTGCCCTTCTTGCCATAAAAACTCTGTAGTTCTCAAAAACAAACGGGTTCGCATCTCCCAACGCACCACATTGGCCCATTGGTTGACCAATAGGGGCAAGTCTCGGTAGGATTGAATCCAATTTTTATAGGTACTCCAAATGACTGTTTCTGAGGTAGGACGTACAATAAGTTCTTCCTCCAATTTTGCTTCTGGATCCACAATTACGCCAGAGCCATCTTCAGCATTCTTTAAGCGATAATGGGTGACCACTGCGCATTCTTTGGCAAATCCTTCCACATGGCTTGCCTCTTTACTTAAAAATGATTTGGGTATAAATAATGGAAAATATGCGTTGGAGTGGCCTGTTTCCTTGAACATTCGGTCCAATTCGGCCTGCATTTTTTCCCAAATGGAATACCCATAAGGCTTAATCACCATGCATCCTCTAACTGGCGAATTCTCAGCCAAATCGGCTCTTTTTACCAGTTCATTGTACCAGAGTGAATAATCTTCACTGCGTTTTGGAAGTCCTTTACTCATTTACTTGTTGTATAAGGAGAAATGTGTTTATTTTGATCAAAAGGAAGTACAAATATAACCCAAAAAGTACAACCTCTACTTGGTCATTCCGTATAACCGAGCATAAACTACTTCACCCATGAAGAAAATCGCCTTTATTTCCGCCTCTGCACTTCTGTGCACTTCTGTGTTGGTTTCCTGCACCTCAAACAAAATGGCAGTAAACTCATTTGAAGACAATTTGTATTTCATGTCTGCGGATGTGAAAAAAGCAACTGAAAACGCGGTAGCAAATAACCAGCCGGCAACATTTCAAAATCTTGCCAGTTCAACCGTAGTTCCACAGGAGAATTTCAGCTCCAAAAATGTCAATCCAGAATACCTTTCTCGATATGGACAGCTAAATACGGCTACCGGAGAAGACGTGGTCTACTTTGAAGAAAATCAATCAGCTACTACTAGCACTTCCACTCCCGACATAGATATCTACAATACCTTTCGGGTATCAAACTTTAATTCTGGATGGGGAAATTCAGGTTGGGGCAACTCTGCCTTTAATTTTGGATACAGTCCCTTTGGAATGGGAATGATGGGAATGAGTCCTTTCGGCATGGGCATGATGGGAATGAGTCCTTTCGGAATGGGCATGTATGACCCCTTTTTCAATCCAGGTTGGGGAATGAGACCGGGTTTCAATTTAAGCTTTGGCATGGGTTGGGGAAGACCCATGTATTCACCTTTTAATTCCTACATGGGATGGGGTGGATTCTACGATCCTTTCTGGGGCGGCAACGCTTGGGGTTCTTCTTGGGGTAGACCGATCATTGCCAATGGACCGATCATTATCCTTCCAGGAAATGAAAATGGTGGACGAAATGTAGTGTATGGTGCAAGACCTAGCCGTGGTTCTTCCATGAGCAGCGGTGCTGGCAGTGTAGCACAATCTACCGGAACTCCCAATACCGCTAGAGCACAAGCTAGAGAAAATGTAGCCAACTCTACTGGCACATCTCCAAGAAGATTGGTTTCGACTGAAACTAATCGTTCTGCAACTCGTGATTTCAGCACCTCACAAAACGATTATTATTCCTCTGGAAGAAGTCGCGTTGAGAGCAATAGCAATACTAGAAACGTCAACTCAGCAGCTTCAAGCAGAGGAGATGTTGCACCTTCTAGAAGTTCCGCACAGTCTGCTCGACCATCTTCAACACCAAGCAGTACCGGAAGAGGATACAATAGCAATCCATATTCAGATTCTTACAATACTGGAGTTACGCGTTCGACAAACAGTAGTCCTTCCTATAACAGGTCCAGTGGATCAAACAATGGCGCTACACGTTCTACCTCTTATGGTCGAAGCGAGTCAAATGGCTACAATTCTGGAAGCGCACCGAGTAGGTCGAGCTCAAACTCATCTAACTTTAGTGCACCAAGCAGATCTAGTTCTAGCGCAAGCTCTAGTGCTCCAAGTAGAAGTTCAAGCGGATCCTCAAGCAGCTCAAGCTCAGGAGGATCCAGAGGAAGGGGGAATTAATTCCCCTTTTTTTTTGCGGAAATTATCCGAAAATCCTTAAATCTTCGTTTCAACTTCAACTCACCCTATAACACATGAGGTTACTAGCTTCCTTTCTATGCCTAATTCTTTTGACTTCAGGCACTGTAGTAGCTCAAAGCGGCTACTTCGAAGATGCGTATCGATTTAGCAAGTCCACCCCTACTGGCTCTGCCAGGATTATAGGCGTGGGTGGCACACAATGGTCGCTTGGTGGAGATGTATCCAACCTCGCTGGTAATCCGGCTGGACTTGGCTTTTTTCGAAACTCTGAGGCGAGCATCAGTTTGGGCTATGAATTATGGTCCGCAGATGCTACCTATTTAGGCCAAAATAAGTCCTTTTCTACTTCTGATTTCTCACTTCCCAACCTGAGTTTTGTAAGTGCGAAAAATAAAGGCTTACTAGAAAAAGGAGCGTTCAAAGGAGGAGCATGGGGCTTTAGTGTGCAACGGATCGCTAATTTCTCGAATGAATTCGGATACTATTCGGATAAGTTGGGAGAAAGCTCCATCATTGATTATTATTTGGGTGACGCCTCAGGGGTGCCAGAAAGCCAAATTGAAAACCGTGGGCTTACAGGATTGGCCTATCAAACGTATCAGATCAATCCAATTGTAGCAGATGCAGAGGGTAAACCAATTACAAATCCAAGATCATATGATTCCTTCGTTTTGGGTCTTCCGTTTCAAGACGAAAACGTAACCCAAGAAGGAAGTGCAAGCCAAATTAATTTTGGCTACGGTGCCAACTTTAACCACAAACTTTTCATCGGAGGTAGTCTAGGAATACGCTCCCTAGAATTCTCCTCCATCAAAAAATACAATGAGGAGTTTGCAAATGAGCCGCTAATCAATTCATCCCTGTTAGAAAACTTGTACATCAATGGTACAGGAGTAAACCTCAACCTGGGTTTGATCTACAAACCCATCGATTACGTAAACTTGGGTTTTGTCCTTCAAACACCCACTTGGTTTTCTTTAAACGAAGAGTATGAAGCAAGTATGTCTGCAACCTATGATGACTATTATTTCCCACAAGAAGATGTCACCTTGGGAGAAGAAAATGCGGTTTCAGATGTTTTCCTGAGCAATTACGGACTCAGAACTCCGTTTAAAATAGGAGGTGGAGCCACGGTCTTTTTGGGCAAACATGGATTTATCTCCGCAGATGTGGATTGGGTGGATTACAGTATAGCTAGAATCAATTCTACAGATTTCAATGAAGAACCCGACAACCAAGTCATCCAAGAGTTGTACACCAGCACGGTCAACTTTAGACTAGGTGGAGAAGCCAAAATTGAAAGATGGAGAATTCGTGCCGGCTACGGTTACGTAGGAGATCCCTACCTCAATTCTTCACTAGATCAAAGCACACAGCTACTTTCCGGGGGATTGGGCCTTCTATTTGATTCCTTTCACCTAGATTTTTCTCTGGTAAACCAGAAGTTCAACAGCCTCTACAGAAGCTATAAAGTACTGGATAACAACGGGCTAAACTATGGACCCTTGACTGAAATAAAAAATTCAATTACCTCTGGGGTAGTTACTGTCGGGTTTAACTTTTAAGCCTCGAAATCAATTCAACCAATAAAAGCTCAGCGGAAAAGTCTTCTCCGCTGAGCTTTATTTTTGCCTGGTTGTAAAAATATTCACGTGACACCAATAAAGACTTGAGCTTGAGCGTAATCTCGCCTTGATCTAAACCTTGGAACAAGGGGCGTTGCTGCGCTTTTGAAGCTTGTAGGCGATGAGAAATTGAAGGCAGTGGAACATCCAAGTACACCGATACCGAAAGGGAATTGATCAAATCCATGTTGTCATTAAAGCAAGGTGCTCCACCCCCTGACGCTAAAATAAATGCAGAATCTTGGTTTAAGGTGTCTTGAAGAACCAAAGTTTCCCATTCTCGGAATTTACCCTCACCATGAATCGAAAAAATCTCTGAGATCTTTAATTGATACCGCTCTTCAATCAATTGGTCTAAATCCAAAAAAGGAAATGCTAATTCATTTGCCAATTGCCTGCCAAAAGTAGTTTTCCCCGAACCGGGAAGGCCTACCAATACAACCTTGAGCGGACTCATCAAAATAGTTCAAGCACTTCTAAAGCCTCTGGGGTATTGTTGTGGTGGTATTTACCTACTACTACCCCATCTTTCAACAGCATCAGCCCTGGATTAGCACGCATGATCGTCTTGACTACAGTGGCATCTGCTTGAAGCCCCTGCACTGGCCAACCCATTTTTTTGATCAAGGCATCAATCTCTTCCTGTGTAGCTGCAGCCATAAAAATGAGTTCAACAGGTGCTTTTTGTAGGGAAGAAAATAGCTGTGTAAGTTGGTCCAAGTTGGTGGAACTCATTTTTGTCAAATTGCTGCTGAGCAAAATCACTTTGTTTCCTTGGAATAAAAATTCCGATTGGTCCCCTTCCGTATTCCAAGCAGCAAAATCAGATATTTTTGGCAAGGCCTCCGGATTATTGAGTGTCATTTCCACAAACTCATAACTTTCGTCCGTAGGGTACTGATCGAGGTATACAAGCTCACCACCCTTTTTCATCACATAGGTATACACCATAGGTGCGGAAGGCTGCATGTTGACGGGGATATTCACACCAATCTTGTAGGCTCTGAAATCGATAAATGGCAGGTTTTGAATGGCATAAACTGATAAGCCTAAGGAGAGGACTAAACTTAGCCCAGCCGTGTAATTTGCCCAGCGAGGGGCATTCTTGGGGAGGTCCTTCCTGAAGAAGAACAGGAAAGAAATCAACACCAACAAGATGATGTCTTTGTAGAAGGATTCCCAGGGAGTCAATTTGATCGCATCACCAAAGCATCCACAATCGGTCACCTTATTAAAATAGGCGGAGTAAAAGGTGAGAAAAGTAAAAAAGAGGATCATCGAAGCCAAGGCCCAGACGGTCTCTTTAAGCCGAACTCCTACCAAAAGCATGATTCCCAAAACCACCTCAAAAACCACCAGAAATACAGCCAGCGGAAGCGCATAAGGCTTTACTAGGTAGAAAAACGGAGCAATATCATTGGAAAATACATCAAAATACTCTTCCAATTTGATGGCTGTACCTACCGGATCATTGACCTTAATCAAACCAGAAAATACAAATAGTCCTCCCACCAAAATGCGGAGAATCCAGAAAAATAGGTTCTTATTCATGGTATCCTAGTTTAATCAAACAAAACACTGCGTAGTTAATCATGTCTTGGTAGTTGGCTTCAATCCCTTCGGACACCAACGTATTTCCTTGGTTGTCTTCAATTTGCTTGACGCGAAACAGTTTCATCAATACGATATCAGTCATCGAACTGACACGCATGTCTCTCCAAGCCTCTCCATAGTCGTGGTTCTTGTTTTCAAGAAGACCTTTAGTCGCCGCAGTCCAGTGATCGTAAAGTGGCTCCAATTCGTCAAAAGGAATTTCCATACGCTCGTCATCCGCAAGTGAAATCTGAATCAAAGCAATCAAGCAATAGTTGATGATCCCAACGAATTCATCTACAATGGGATCGTTCACTTTTTGATTCCCCTTTTCTTGGATGGATCGTACCCGCTGGGCCTTAATGAAAATCTGGTCCGTGAGCGAAGGCAATCTCAAAATTCTCCAAGCGGTCCCGTAATCGATGGTTTTCTTACGGAACAATTCTTTACATCGGGCGATTACTTCCTTATATTCGTTGCTAGTCTGCGTCTCCACACTGCTGGATTTAATATTTGCTGGATCAACTATGATTTCTTCTACCGAAGATAAATTATTTCCCCAAAAATATACATTTCAAATCAAGGGATGCCTATACTCTTGGAATAAACCCAAGGTAATGGGAATTATAAACCTGACTCCAGATTCTTTTTTTGAAGGGAGCAGAGTTCCAACGGATAAAAAATCTGTCCTTTTTGAAGCGGAAAAAAAAATCGGAGAAGGGGCAGATTTTTTGGATCTAGGGGGATACAGCACGCGACCGGGAGCAGCAAACATATCCATTGAAGACGAAATCAACCGGGTTATTCCTGCAATCCTAGAAATCAAAAAAAGTTTTCCCGACATACTCATTTCAATTGATACTTTTCGTTCGGAAGTAGCAAAAGCAGGAGTAGAAGCTGGTGCTGACCTAGTGAATGACATTTCAGCAGGCAATTTGGACCCCCAGATGCTCCCTTTAATTGGGCAGCTCGGCGTGCCTTACATCGCGATGCATATGAGGGGTACACCTCAAACGATGCAACATGAAACAGACTATTCGGATCTTATTTCGGAAGTTTTATCCTATTTTGGGGATAAAGTCGAACAATTCGCAAAATTTGGCATTAAAGATGTAATTATCGATCCAGGTTTTGGGTTCGCAAAGACAAGCGCACAGAATTTCGAACTCTTGCGTCAGCTAAGCAGTTTAAAACGTCTAGGGCTTCCTATTTTAGCAGGGATTTCTAGAAAATCAATGATTTATAAAACATTGGATATCAGTGCCAATGAAGCATTAAATGGGACTACCGCCCTGAACATGGTTGCTTTGTTGCAAGGTGCTGCTATCTTACGAGTACATGATGTAAAAGAGGCGAAAGAAACTATACAACTATTCGAACAATTGTACCCTTGAACTTACTTTTCAAAATAGGCTTTTTAGATATCTCCATCGTCAATATGATTGATATTGCGTTGGTGGCAGCCCTATTGTATCAGGTCTACAAGCTTTTGAAAGGTTCTGTCGCAATTAAAATTTTCCTTGGCTTCCTTTCCCTGTACTTGATCTACTTATTGGTACAGGCCATACGAATGGAGCTACTTACCATCATCCTCGGCCAATTCATGGGAGTGGGTGTGATTGCCGCCATCATTATTTTTGCTCCAGAATTTAGAAAATTCTTACTCATCCTAGGCCGTTCCTCTATTTTTTCAAATGACAATGGATGGAAAGACATGCTCTTTTTCTGGAAGAAAAAAGAAAATTCTGGTTTCAATATCAGCCCTATCATCGATGCTGCCAAAGTCCTAGCAGGATCAAATACTGGGGCCTTGATCGTAATTTCAAGTACGGTAGAATTGAAATTTTATGCAGAAAGTGGCGATATCTTGGATGCCGAACTATCAAAAAGACTTTTGATTGCGATTTTCAATAAGCATAGCCCGCTGCATGATGGAGCAGTAATCATCCACAAGGGAAAAATCAAAGCAGCACGCTGCATTCTCCCGGTCACCGAACGTGAGGTCCCTGCACAGTTTGGACTTCGTCACCGAGCGGGAATCGGCATGTCAGAAGCGACAGATGCCCTTATATTGGTGATTTCAGAGGAGACGGGACAAATCTCCATGGCGAAAAATGGAAAAGTATTGCACAACCTTTCTTTCCAAGAAGTTCGAGAGATTATCAACGACTACCTCAACAACGAGGACCTATACGATCGATTTGAAAATCTTTCGGAACACGATTTTGCCAAGAAAAAAGGCTTACCTACCAAAGTGGGAGGATAAAAAAAAACGGGATGAAAACTTCATCCCGTTTTTTATGCTATTGGATCACCCCCAATTCTTTCCCTACTGCTATAAATGCAGCAATGGCCTGATCCAAATGCTCCTGCTGATGGCCTGCGGAGATTTGAACGCGAATTCGAGCTTGCCCTTTGGGAACCACTGGGTAGTAAAATCCAATGACATAGATTCCTCTTTCTAGTAATTTTTCCGCTATCTTCTGGGAAAGCACTGCATCGTATAGCATGATTGGCACAATGGCATGTTCCCCTGGTTTGATATCAAATCCAGCTGCCTCCATCTTTTCACGGAAGTAGCTTGTATTTTTTTCAAGCCTATCTCTCAACTCAGTGGTCTCAGATAGCAATTCAAGCACTGCTATAGACGCACCAGTAATTGATGGGGCAAGGGTATTCGAAAATAAATACGGTCTAGATCGCTGACGAAGCAATTCAATAATCTCTTTTCTTCCAGAAGTAAATCCACCAGAAGCTCCACCCAAGGCCTTGCCTAAGGTACCAGTGATGATGTCTATTTTACCCATCACTCCTCTGTGCTCGTGGACCCCCCTACCTGTTTTTCCCATAAATCCAGTGGAGTGACACTCATCGGTCATCACCAAAGCCTGGTATTTTTCTGCTAAGGCTACAATTTTGTCCAGCTTCGCGATGGTGCCGTCCATGGAAAAGACTCCATCGGTGACAATGATCTTCTGTTGGGCTCCTGCTGCCACAGCATCCTGGAGTTGCTTCTCCAGATCCTCCATGTTGTTGTGCTCGTAGCGGTAGCGCATGGCTTTGCACAAACGAACCCCATC
>JBILBQ010000107.1:0-8169 GCA_044353615.1 Algoriphagus sp.
GCCCCCTGTTTGGAACATCCGACTGGAGGGTAAGGAACTCGAAGTGGGCAAGACCGCTACTCTGTTGATGGAAGCGCAAATCCCTATGGGCTGGTACGTGTATTCCAATGATTTTGACAAGAATCTCGGCCCCTTACTGACTGAGTTTATTCCTGCAAAGTCGGCTGATTTTTCGGTGGCCGGAAAGCTTCAAGGTATCCAAGCCAAAAAGAAGTACGACGAGGTTTGGGAAGGGGACATTACCTACTTTATGGGCAAAGGCCGCTTTGAGCAGCCCATTACCCTACTGAGCACTGCGGGAGTCGTTACCGGTTCGCTCGAGTACCAAATGTGTACAGATGTCACTGGGCAGTGCATCAACTACGAGCAGGACATCGAGGTCAGATTCACGGCCAAAGCTGCTACTGCAATTGCCCAAGAAGCTACCCCGGTTCAGAAGGCCGATACCTCCACATCCGCTACCCCAGCATTGGCAGCAAATTCCTCAGTGGAAACTGCGGACTCTACCCAAGGCCCTGGAACTCCTGAGCAGGAAGCTATCCCCCTCACGGATGCCGCAGAATCGGAATCCCTAGTTGGATTTATGGTGCTGGCCTTTTTGGCTGGACTAGCTGCACTGATCACCCCTTGCGTATTTCCGATGATCCCGATGACGGTGAGCTTCTTTACCGGAAGAGCTAAAAAACGATCCGAAGGCATACGGCAGGCGTTTATCTACGGTATTTCGATTATTGGCATTTATACCATCGCCGGCACCGCCGTAGCCGCTATTCAGGGGCCCGAGTTTGCCAACTGGTTGGCTACTCACTGGGTACCCAATGTATTCTTCTTCGCCATTTTTGTGGTGTTCGCCTTGGCCTTTTTGGGAATGTTTGAACTCACCCTGCCTTCGAGCTTTGTCAACAAAATAGATGCAAAAGCAGAAAAAGGAGGACTTGGAGGCGTATTCTTTATGGCCTTTACCTTGGTACTCGTTTCCTTCTCCTGCACAGGCCCGATTGTCGGGTCCATCTTGATTTCCTCCGCCGGGGGAGAACTGGTAAAGCCTGTCCTAGGCATGTTTTCATTTGGGTTGGCCTTCGCCATTCCTTTTACCTTATTTGCCATCTTCCCAGAATGGATGCAGCGCCTTCCCAAGTCTGGAGGCTGGCTGAATACCGTGAAGGTGGTCTTGGGATTCCTGGAATTGGCCTTGGCCTTCAAGTTCCTTTCCATCGCCGACCTCGTGTATCACTGGGGTATTTTGGACCGAGATATTTTCTTGGCCATTTGGATTGTCATTTTCTCTGCCTTGGGGCTTTACCTGCTCGGAAAAATCAGACTTCCGCACGACTCCAAGATGGAGCACCTCGGGGTACCCCGACTTCTGCTCGCCTTAGTCACGTTTACCTTTGTGGTTTACATGATTCCTGGACTTTGGGGAGCTCCATTGAAACTCCTCAGCGGCTACCTGCCTCCGATCACCACGCAGCAATTTAGCCTGACTGGAAGCACTGCAACTAACGAAGCAACCACCTCTTCAACCGAAGTGGTGCTGTACGGTGACTTACTTAAGATCCCGCACGGCATCCCTGGTTACTTCGACTATGAACAAGCCCTTGCTGCTGCCAAGCGGGAAGGAAAGCCCCTACTCATCGACTTCACCGGCCACGGCTGTGTAAACTGCCGCAAGATGGAAGAGAATGTCTGGGTAGATCCTCAGGTGATGAAACGCTTGAAGGAAGACTTTGTGATGGTGGCCTTGTACATTGACGAGCGGCTCGAACTACCCGAAAGCAAGTGGTATACCTCCAGCTACGACGACAAGGTAAAAAAGACCTTGGGCAAGCAAAATGCCGATTTCCAAATCACCCGCTTCAATAATAACGCACAGCCCTATTATGTGATTTTGGATCACCAAGAGCAACTATTGGCTACTCCAAGAGGATATGACACCGATATTGCTTCGTTCGTCTCCTTTTTGGATGGGGCCAGGGACAAGTTTCAGGTAAAAAAATAATAGTCAATTACCGAAAAACCGCGAATCAAAGGGGAAATCCACCCTGCTCTTGATTTGAATTCGTTCAAAATCTGGATGTGTGGGATTCAGCAGGAAATTGAAATCCCCTGGCACTACCGCCGAGGGTACTTGCAACACACAACTTTCCGCTACTGCCACAAATTCATCACCGATCCGCTGCGTTTGAAGCAGGTGGGGAAAACTATTCCATCCTACAGGAAGGTTGGCTGGAGCCACCAACCTCAAACTCACCTGAACAGGAATTTCCAATTCGACCATCTCGTAATCCTTGGGCAAGAGCCCAAGAGAAAGGTGCACCGCCACTTCAGCCATGGCCAAAGCGCGGCTATCAGCACAGTAGATCAGCGACGTTCCTTTGGAATTCCAGCGATTGCCCGAACGGGAGGCCCCTTCACCAGATAGTGGATTCGCATACTTTTTCCGTACCAAGCGAAAGGCACGCATCAGACAAATATCCCTTGATCGATGCGGTGCAGCTCCTGGATAACCAGCTCTTGGCCATAGGAGTCCTTCAACAACTCCAGTGGCATCTTGCCGCCAAGCGCTGGACTCGCAACATTGAGCCAGGCTTGGAACTCCTCCGGCGTATCAAATACCTCCAAGCCTAGGGCAGTCACTTCCGCTAGCTCAAGGATCTTCTCGGAATGGATGGACTTGAATAGGTAGTCCGGCTCTTTTTTGTAACGCTGCAAGGACTTCAGGGAGATGTCCAAAAAATCCGACCACTCCTCGTCTGAAAAAGGAGCCATTTCTTTAATTGTCAAAAAAAGCGAGGTGGGAATCCCCTTGCGAATCAATTCCACCAGCAGCATGCGATCGGCAAAGAAAGCAGTCAACAACAGCCCTTGAGTCAAGGCATGCTGGGTTGCATAGCGGGGCAAAGACCTGGCATAGGTGGTCATTTCTTCCGCTACGAGATGGACTTTTGGGGGAGGAGGAATTGGATACATAATCAAGAAAATTGTCTATGAAATTAAGACAATTTTCTCGGAATTCAAAAAAATAGGAAAGTTTTTACGGATAAATCTCCTCCAATACCTGCGCCAAACGTACGCTTGCAGCAATCAAACGCTCCTCAGCAATGCTAAAATTCTGGTACAGGTAGGGGTAGCTGATCTTCTTATTCTCTGGCAAATTGTACACCTGAGGCCGATAGCTCACCGCTTCTTTGAGCCAATCCTGCATCGTTCCAGCACGATAGGTTGCTTGCAGTTGAGGCGTCATGCGGCGGTACAATTCTTCTCCCAATTCGGTGTAGCTCATTCCTTGGCGATCGATCATCCCGCTATCCCAGAGGGCATGCAGGTTGGTCGGCTGCCCAAAAAACTCAATCCGCACATCGTTTCCACCTTTGTCGGTACCTGTCCCCACATGCAGCGGCTGGTGGATATCCTCAATCATGTGAATGAGCATTTTTAGCTTTTCAGCTTCAGTTTTTGGATCCAGTCCACCTTTTTTCAATTCTGCTTTGATTCGTTTGATGGCCTCGTAGGCATCGCCCGTTTTTTCTTGGGTGCTGGCATCGTACTCCCCATTTTTACTGTTTAGGTAATGCCAGGTCGTTGCATAATCATAGCTTTTGTCCGAACGAATGTCATCCATCCAAGTGCCACTTCTGCTCAGCGAAACCGGGTAAAGCAGACCCTCTACTTTTTTGAGGGTGGATTTTTTAAGTTGCTTCTCGGCCATCAAGCCAATCAGGTAGTGTCCCAATTGTCCCCAAGCAAAGGTTTGAGTAGCCCCTAGGGTGAATACTAAAGTAAGGGCGAGCGAAAGCGAATAGATTCTTTTCATAGGATGGGAACGAAAATAGGGTTAGGTCGAAGCCAATTCGGACACCGCTAACCAGGCCATGAGCCCAGCGCCAATCTCCAACGCTTCTTCTTCAATGTCAAAGGTGGGCGTATGCACACCTGAAGTGATGCCTCGGGCCTCATTGCGGGTGCCCAATCGGTAAAAGCAGCCATCAATCTCCTGAGAGAAATAGGCAAAGTCCTCGGCAGCCATCCAAATATCCAGGTCGAGCACATTCTCCACTCCCAAATACGTTTGTGCTGCGGCCACGGATCGCGCCGTCAATTCTGGATTATTTTTTAGAAAAGGATAGCCTTTTCGGATTTCAAAATCGAGTTGTCCGCCCATACCCTCCACGATTCCTTCGGCGATTTGACGAATTTTTTCATGTGCCTTGGCTCTCCAAGTCTCATCCAAGGTGCGGAAAGTACCCTGTATCTTCACCTCGTTTGGAATGATGTTGGTGGCTCCCAATGCCTCCACCCGTCCAAAGGAAAGGACAGAAGGAATCTTGGGATTGGCTACGCGGCTGACAATCTGCTGCAAGGCTACCAAGAGATGTGCGGAAATCAAGACCGGGTCAATAAAGGTTTCAGGCATGGCTCCATGTCCTCCCTTGCCTTTGATGGTCAGGTACAATTCATCTGCGCTTGCCATATACAGCCCTGAACGGAAGCCCACCTTGCCGGCAGGAATCATGGGCATCACATGCTGACCCAGTATAAAGTTGGGACGGGGGTTTTCGAGGACCTTATCTTTGATCATCAAGGATGCTCCCCCGGGAATGATTTCTTCTCCAGGTTGGAAAATTAGTTTGATTGTTCCCTCAAACTGGTCTCTGACCTCGTGTAATATTTTTGCTG
The DNA here is from genome assembly GCA_044353615.1 of Algoriphagus sp. GTDB lineage: Bacteria > Bacteroidota > Bacteroidia > Cytophagales > Cyclobacteriaceae > Algoriphagus. Next base: position 4,678 of record JBILBQ010000107.1, read on the forward strand.
CTCCAAGCAAAGATGCAGTATGCGCATCATGGCCACAGGCATGCATGACGCCTGGGTTTTGAGATTTGTAGGGCACCTCATTCGCTTCAATGATCGGCAAGGCATCCATGTCCGCACGAAGGGCCACCACTTTTTTCTCTGGGTTTTTTCCTTTGATCAGTGCAGACCAACCTGTGGTTGCTTTGGATTCGATCTCGGTGATGCCAATCGCTTTCAATTTTTCTGCTACAAAGGCTGCCGTTTGAAACTCTTGGAACGAAAGCTCTGGGTGGCTGTGGAGGTGGCGACGGAGATCAATAACCTCCTGCTTGTAGGCTTGAGCCAGGGATTTAATTCTGTCCTTGAGCATTGGCGGGGGAAGGTTGTATGTACTCTTTCCTTAAAAATCGATCTTGGATGATTCGTGCTGCCGGAAATTGGGTCTTCAGCTGGTAATACGCAGGTTGCGCTTCAACTTTAAACCCATAGCTTCCTACTTTCACCAAATAGCGCGGCTGCTGGTATTGAATTTCAGGGTTTAGCTCCGGAAAAACGGTCGAGAGGGCATCTTTGGTTCGAAAGGCTTCATTTCGATCTACACCAGAATACACGAGCACCGTAAACCCACTGTAATAGGGTTCGGTCTTCGCTTTTTCGTAATTCTTGCTTATCCGTTGCGCAAGCGCTTTATCCACCGATTGAGAAGAGGATGGCAAGGATGGAGTCACCTCCTGCAATGCCTGCTTGTAATCAGGGAAGTCAGGAAGTCTTTCACTCAGATTTTCTTGGTATTTGGAATAGTCCACCGCCACCACTTGGGGAAGCCCTGAGCCAGCTTTGCAAGCCGCCAAAAGAAGTACTATTCCAAAGATTCCAAAATTCTTCATGGGGATCAGCTTTCTATGACTACACAATTTCCTTGTTCGACGTCCTGTTCGACGCTCTTGTATTTGACATCTACCTTGGTGCTGCCGTCTCGGTATTGTACCGAAACCTTGTCGTTACGACCATACACCTTATCCACCTTTCGAGGTGTTACTGGCGCTGGGGCCGGTCTACCTGCAGTAGCCGCTGCGGCAGCCGCACGGTTGGCCCCTGGATTTAGGGTACTTCCAACCTCTGCTTTGGAGGCCTGAACGCGTGACTCCGAAGCACGCTGAGGTTGCGGCGCTTGCTGTACCTGTGCAGGGTCCTGCTTGGGCAGGTCGGCACGGGTGAGGAAGGTCGTCATGTCTTCGTTGAGCTTGCCTACAAAGCGTTTGAATAGCTCAAAGCCCTCAAACTTGTAAATCAAGAGGGGATCTTTTTGTTCGTACACTGCATTCTGAACAGATTGCTTCAGGTCATCCATGTCTCGAAGGTGCTCCTTCCAATTTTGGTCAATGATTGCCAAGGACACGTTCTTTTCAATGGCCCGAACGAGCTCCTGCCCATTGTTTTGCAGCGTTTTTTCCAAGTTGCACACTACCCCAATTTGCTTGACCCCATCTGTAACGGGCACCATAATGTCCTTGACCGTAGCACCTCGTTCTTCCTGAACATTTTTAAATACCGGAAGAGCCGTTTGAGCAATCTGTGCATTCTTCTTTTGGTAAAAATCAAAAGCAAGGGAATAGAGCTCTTGGGTAAGTTTCTGGGAATCCTTTGATTTCAGGTCATCATTCGTCACCGAAAAATCCACCCCTAGGGTCGTGAATACCGTCATACGCAAGTTTTCTGCATCCCCGGTGGACTTGCCCATTTCGATGAGGTTTTCACTGACATCAAACAAGATGTTGAGAATGTCTAGCTCCAGGCGATCTCCCTTGAGTGCATTTCTTCTTCGCTTGTACACGGCCTCACGCTGGGAGTTCATCACATCGTCGTACTCGAGCAGGCGCTTACGTGTACCGAAGTTATTTTCCTCCACCTTTTTCTGCGCGCGCTCGATGGATTTGGAGATCATGCTGTGTTGAATCACTTCTCCTTCTTCCAAGCCCATACGGTCCATCAGCTTGGCAATTCGCTCCGAACCAAAAAGACGCATCAAGCTATCCTCTAAGGATACAAAAAACTGGGAAGAACCGACGTCTCCTTGACGGCCAGAACGACCTCGCAACTGACGGTCTACGCGACGCGATTCGTGGCGCTCCGTACCGATGATGGCCAAACCTCCTGCCTTTCGGGATTCAGGGGTCAACTTGATATCCGTACCTCTACCCGCCATGTTGGTGGCAATGGTTACGGTGCCAGGCTTCCCTGCTTCCGCCACAACTTCCGCTTCACGGGCGTGCTGCTTTGCGTTCAATACCTGGTGATTGATTTTTTTCAAGGTCAGCATGCGGCTCAGCACTTCAGAGATTTCTACCGAGGTAGTACCCACTAGCACCGGTCTGCCTTGTGCCACAAGCTCATTGATTTCGTCCGTAACGGCGTTGAACTTCTCGCGTACGGTTTTGTATACCTTGTCTTCGCGGTCTTGGCGGATAACTCCTCTGTTGGTAGGGATGACCACCACGTCCAACTTGTAGATTTCCCAAAATTCTCCAGCCTCGGTTTCGGCAGTACCCGTCATGCCAGCTAGCTTGTGGTACATGCGGAAATAATTTTGAAGGGTAATGGTCGCATAGGTTTGCGTAGCATCCTCCACCTTTACATTTTCCTTGGCTTCAATCGCCTGGTGCAGGCCGTCCGAATAACGTCTGCCTTCCATCACACGGCCTGTTTGCTCGTCGACAATCTTCACCTTTCCATCCACAAGAATGTACTCTGTGTCTTTTTCAAACATGCAATACGCCTTCAGTAGCTGGTTGACCGTGTGGATTCGCTGGGCTTTGATGCCGTAGTCTTTGATGACTTCTTCCTTGCGCACCAACTTTTCGGTCTCGTCCAAGGAACTGCTTTTTTCCAAATCGTTCAAAGCAATTCCAATATCTGGTAGAATAAAGAAGCTTGGATCCTCATTCTTGGAAGTCATTGTTTCTATGCCTCTGTCGGTCAGATCGATCACATTGGTCTTCTCGTCGATGGTAAACAACAGTGGCTCGTCTGCCTCAGGCATGTTGCGCTTGTTGTCTTGAAGGTAGTGGTTCTCCGTTTTCTGCAGAATCACGCGAATACCTGGTTCAGAGAGGTACTTGATGACAGGCTTGTACTTGGGAATCCCTCGGTACGCTCTGAAGAGTGCTAGCCCTCCTTCTTTTTCGTTGCCATCGGCTATTGCTTTTTTTGCAGTGGTCAAAAATCCCTGCACCAGCTTCCGCTGTTCATCTACCAAGGCCGCGACACGGGGCTTCATCTGGTCAAACTCATGCACATCTCCTCGAGGAACAGGCCCAGAGATGATCAAAGGCGTACGCGCATCGTCAATCAAGACGGAGTCCACCTCATCCACCATGGCAAAGTGGTGCTTGCCTTGTACCAAGTCCTCAGCCTCTCGGGCCATGTTGTCACGGAGGTAGTCAAAGCCAAATTCATTATTGGTACCGTAAACAATGTCCGAAGCATAGGCTCTCTTCCGTGCGGGAGAGTTGG
>JBILBQ010000027.1:0-25526 GCA_044353615.1 Algoriphagus sp.
AGATCCAATCGATCTACATCAATCTTCTTACCTATCATGCATTTTATTTTTCAACCTCAGTAGAAATTCGCTCTTTCAAATTACCCTTTGAGCCAGGAAAAGTGGTTCTTCTGGATATATCGTAGCTCACGAAGATTACAATCAGCATGAACACGACAAATAGGAACAAGAAGATTTTTTTATTTTTCTGCATTTATATAAAGATTAACGCACAAAACTAATGACAATTCGCTTTTTGTTTCTGTTTCAATAACTCATTTTCTGTCCTATTTCTTCCAAAACGAACGAAATCGATTCTGTAAATGGGTAGTTAAGTTGTAGAACTCAATCCAAGGCCAATTGTTAAAAAAGGAGTAGTTTAAATTTTACATTCTAAATTCCACCAATGGAATGCCTTCAAGTAAAGGAGAATTATAAATTGCAGTTCCTACCGAAATCTAGTTCAAGGGAATCCCAATTCCTTCAATTCTAGAGTTAGAATTAGGGATCGGATCAATTAGAAATTACCCACCTTCCCATGTTAAAAAAAATCATCCTCCTTCAATCCTTGCTCTGGATATTTTCCCTAGCACAAGCCCAAACCCCACTGTCCGTAGACTACATCATGCGCGATCCAAAGTGGATGGGGACTTTTCCTTCTGCACATTTTTGGAGTAGCACTAGCAAGCAGATTTATTTCAATTACAACCCTGAGCAAAATCTTGCCGACTCACTCTACAAAATTGATGCTGTGGCCGGAGCAAAGCCTACCAAAGTTTCCGTGCAAGAAGAACGAACGCTAAAAAAGGAGGAGGTTTATTCGGCTGATGAAAATCTAAAACTTTTCAAAAAAGGGAATCAAGTCCTATTGCAAGATGTAAAAAAGGGGAAAACAACAACCCTGTTTGATTGGTATGGACCCTTGGACAAACTCAAGTTTCTTGCGAATGAACAATACATCGCGTTTAGTTCGGAACTGAATTTTTATCGATTTGACCGAACTACAAATCGTCTAGAAAAGCTTACTTCCATCACAAATGGTTCCAAACCTACCAAACCAAAGCCTGCTGAAACAGGGAAAATAAATTTCCTGGAAAAGGAAAATCTGGCCTTACTCGAAGAGGTTCGTAAAAGAAAAGAGGCACAAAAGGCAGGACAATCGTATCGAGCCAGCATCCGTGAGGTCATCGAAGAGGAGTTTGTGTTTTACACCGAAGGCAAAAGTCTCTCGAACCTTCAGCTCTCAGCAGATGCTCGATTTGTTACCTTCTCAGTTTTTACACCACCTGCAGCAGCCAACAAGGGTACCAAAGTACCTGACTACACTGCGGCATCTGGCTACACCGAGGACCTCAACACCAGACCCAAGGTAGGTACGGCATCAGGGAAATCAGAAATCGGAATTTATGACCTCCAGCGCGACACCGTATACTATGTCAATACCGCTACACTACCCGGAATCAAAGATGCTCCGGACTACCGAGCCGACTATCCAGAAAGAACTTGGGAAGTGAAGAACCGTGAGCTGTCCCTAACTGGCCCAACCTTTTCACCAGATGGAACGAAAGCGGTTATCCAAGCGAGAGCAGTAGACAACAAAGACCGATGGATTGCTTCCATTGACTTGACCACAGGTGCATTGACTACTTTAGACCGTCAGCGCGATGAAGCTTGGATCGCTGGTCCCGGAATTGGTTGGGGCGGAACCTTAGGCTGGTTGCCAGACTCCAAGCACCTGTACTTCCAATCCGAGGAAAGTGGCTATTCCCATCTCTACTTAGTAGATGTGACTTCCAAAGAAAAGAAAGCGCTTACTGCAGGGAAATTTGAAGTATTTGATCCGTTCTTGTCCAAGGACAAAAAATCTTGGTACCTAACTACCTCTGAAGTACATCCGGGAGAGCGGCATTTTTACCGCATGCCGTTAATGGGTGGGAAGATGGAGCAACTGACGACTATGGAAGGTGAAAATCAAGTCGTCCTCTCTCCCGATGAAAAGCAACTCGCAATTCTCCACAGCTATTCCAATGTACCTGCAGAATTGTATGTTCAGGAAAATAAAGTGGGGGCAAAGCCCATTCGCCTGACTGCTGGTCAGTCGGAGGAATTTAAAAACTATGCTTGGCGCGACCCCAAATTGGTGACTTTCAAAGCGCAAGATGGAGCAATGGTCCCCGCCAGACTTTATACCCCTGAACCTAGCAAAAAGAATGGCGCTGCAGTCATCTTCGTGCATGGAGCAGGATACCTTCAAAATGTCCACAAATGGTGGAGCAGCTACTTTCGGGAGTACTTTTTCCACAACCTCCTCACCGACCTTGGCTATACCGTCTTGGATATCGATTACCGCGGATCGGCAGGCTATGGTAGGGATTGGCGTACGGGCATTTACCGTCACATGGGAGGCAAAGACCTTTCCGATCAGGTGGATGGAGCCAACTTCCTGATTCAGCAAAAGGGAGTCGAAGCAGGTCGAATCGGTATTTATGGAGGAAGCTATGGCGGATTTATTACCTTGATGGCCTTATTCAATCATGGCGATTTGTTTACCTCTGGAGCTGCCCTTCGCTCTGTCACAGATTGGGCACATTACAACCATGGCTATACAGCTAATATTTTGAATACGCCTGAAGAGGATCCCATAGCTTACCGACGCTCCTCTCCCATCTATTTTGCTGAAGGATTGAAAGGGAATCTTTTAATCGCCCACGGTATGTTGGATGTCAATGTGCACTTCCAGGATGTAGTACGTCTTTCGCAACGCCTAATCGAATTGAAGAAAGACAACTGGGAAATGGCCGTTTATCCGGTAGAAGATCACGGTTTTGTTACTCCAAGCTCATGGACAGATGAGTACAAAAGAATCTTAAAGTTATTTAATACCACGCTTTTAAAATAGTAATACTCATGCTGATACGCTATCGTTCACTTTTCATTTGCCTTCTTCTAGTACCTGGATCCTTCCACATTAGTCTAGGCCAAACCACTGCATCACAAGGCCTGGTAGCCGATCGTGCCATGGTGGTTTCCGCACGTGAAGAAGCCTCCAAAATTGGGGTTGAGATCCTGAAGCAAGGTGGAAATGCCTTTGATGCCATGATGGCTACAGAAATGGCTTTGGCTGTCACTTTCCCTTTTGCAGGCAACTTAGGGGGTGGAGGGTTTATGGTGTATCGCATGGCAGATGGCCAAATCGGAAGTTTGGACTACCGAGAAAAAGCGCCATTAGCAGCATCTAAAGACATGTATTTGGATAAAGATGGGAATGTGATCCCACAACTGAGTACCCTAGGAATTTTAGCTTCTGGAGTACCGGGGACTTTGGCAGGTATTTTTGAAGCTCAGGCCAGGTTTGGGAAACTGAACCCCAAACAAGTGCTACAACCGGTAATTGACCTAGCTCGAAATGGCTATGTAGTGACTAAAAATCAGGCTGAGAGTCTGAAGAATCATCGGCAGATTTTCATCGATGTAAATGGTCCAAACACCTTTTTTGGAAAGGAAATTAAAGAGGGCGACACGTTAAAGCAACCCGCGCTCGCGAATACTTTGGAGCGAATTGCCAACAAAGGGAAAAATGAGTTTTACAAAGGCGAGACGGCAAAGATCTTGGTCAATCATTTTCAAAAAAATGGAGGAATCATTTCCAAAAAGGACCTTATTCAGTACAAAGCCGTCTGGAGAGATCCCATTGTTTTCCCTTACCGAGACCTAAAAATTATCTCCATGGCACCACCCAGTTCCGGTGGAATTACCTTGGGACAAATCATGTCCATGCTAGAGCCTTACCCACTCAAAAAGCTTGGGCATCACTCTCCAGAATACATCCAAGTGTTAGTAGAGGCCGAGCGCCGTGCCTATGCGGATAGAAACCATTATTTGGGAGATCCTGATTTTGTAAACATTCCAACACAGCAATTGCTTGACGCTACGTATCTCAAGTCGAGAATGAGTAGTTTTTCCTTTGAAAAAGCCAGCAAATCGACAGATATCGCCCGAGGGGATCTCTCCTTTTCAGAAAGCATGGAAACTACCCACTACTCTATTGTGGATGCAGATGGCAATGCGGTATCGGTGACAACCACGCTGAATGGTGCCTATGGATCGAAAGTGTACCTCGAGGAGTTAGGCTTCTTTATGAACAATGAAATGGATGATTTCAGTGCCAAAGCTGGAGTTCCCAACATGTTTGGTCTAGTAGGAACGGAAGCAAATAGCATTGCACCAAGCAAGCGCATGCTTAGCTCCATGACTCCTACCATCGTAGAAAAAGACGGCAAACTAGCTATGGTTGTGGGAACTCCCGGAGGATCTACGATCATCACCTCGGTATTGCAAACCATATTGAATGTCTATGAATTTGACATGGGCATGCAGGAAGCGGTAAATGCACCTCGATTCCACCACCAATGGCTTCCCGATCTGGTTAATTTTGAACCCAAAGCTTTTGGCGCAGACCTTATCCGTACGCTCAAGTCTCGTGGTTATTTGATCAACGAAAGTCCAAGTCCCATCATAGGCAAAGTAGACGCCATTCGGGTCTTATCCAATGGCAAACTTGAAGGAGGAGCAGATCCTAGAGGGGATGATAAGGCGGTAGGTTATTGAATTAAAAGAGGTTGAACCAAAAACTTCCGTCACTTTAGGCTTTCATTTGCCGTTAGTCAAAAACTTTCAATCCATCCGGTATTACTAGTTAACTTAAAATTTAAAGCTCATATCTAGCCCATGAAAAATCGTCGCGAGTTTCTTCAAAAATCTGCCTTAGGATTAGCAGGGGTCCTCACCGCCCCTACTTGGCTCCAAGGAGCACCAGCCTTAATCAAATCCTTAGGCAAACCCAATTCTCGAATCAATGGGGTTCAGATCGGGTGCATCACCTATTCGTTTCGATCCATGGCAGATCAAAGTGCCGAAGCGACGCTTAAATATGTGCTGGATTCTGGCATTTCCTCCATCGAATTGATGGGTGATCCTGCAGAAAGCTTTGCGGGTATGCCTACCCCTACCTTTAACCGGATGCGAATTTTCCAATTGGGAGGAAAACAACGTCGCGGAGAAGCCCTTACAGAAGACGAGAAAAAAGAACTTACAGATCTTCAAGCCCAAAGTACAGCCTTCAACAAAACTGTTGCCGATTGGCGTGCCAATGCTGACATGAAGAAGTTTGAACAATTTGGTAAAATGTACAAGGATGCGGGAGTGAGCATTTATGCGTTCAAGCCCAATGCCTTTGGAGCAAACAACTCTGACCTCGAAGTGTCCTATGGAATGCGTGCCGCCAAAGCCTTAGGTGCAAGCCATGTAACTTTGGAACATCCATCGGATGATGCCCAGACGATGCGCTTGGGCAAGTTGGGCGAAAAAGAACAAATGTCTGTTGGCTACCATGGACACGAGCAAGAGACCTTTACTTTTTGGGATACTGCACTTGGCCAAAGCTCCAAAAATGGGTTAAACCTAGATGCAGGACATTACATTGCTGCAGGCCATACAGATTTGATCCCACTCATTGAAAAACATCATTCCAAAATCTTCAGCATGCATACAAAGGATCGTAAAACCCCCACCAATGGCAAAGGAAACGTCACTTGGGGAACTGGTGATACGCCTATTGTAGAGGTGTTGCAGCTCATGAAGAAAAATAAATACTCCTTCCCAGCTACAGTCGAGTTGGAATACCAAATTCCTCAAGGATCTGATGCCGTCAAAGAAGTTCAAAAATGTTTGGAATACGCTAGAAAAGCACTAGGCTAAAAAAGGGGGTTTAAACCCCTTTTTTTATGCCAGCTAATGACCTTTTGGCATCTTTTCTCCAGCATGTACTGCAAATGGAAGCCGGTTGGATTTGGGAGGAATGGGGCAAGTTGCAAACTCCGTGTAGGCACAAGGAGGATTGTAGGCATAATTAAAATCAAGGAAGGTCATTCCTTTAGCGTCCGGAGGATTCACGTAAAGGTAGCGTCCTGTGGGATAGGTTTCTAAGGCGGAAGTATCATCCGAGAATAGGACAAACAACTTTCCTAATTCATCCAATACCAAAAGTTCAAAACCCTTGCCTTCGTATTCAAACTGAAGTACACCAATGACTTTCCAAGAAATCACCTGACCCAATACATTTGGGATATCCATCGTTTGGTTGAAGCGGGGAATCAACTTTGCCGGAAAACGAAGTGTTGAATTGTAGTCAAATGTTGGGGTTGGTGTAAATTCCTGAAGATTGGGGTGGGATAAGTCCCGCAAACGGAGCGCATAGTTACCACCTCGTTGTATAATCGTCCATTTCCAATTCTTGTAATAAACTCCTCCTGATCCGTATTCAGTTGGAAATACTAGCGACCTATTGGGCTCAGACAAGCTGTTTTTTTCTTCAGTGAGTAAACTCGTCCCAACAAACCATACCGAATCCTGCCCAAACTCAAAGTTTCCTAAGCTGGCAGAACCCGCCTTTTCTGCAAGGCGAAGTGTAGAATTTGCCTCTTCCAAGTAAAGAGAACGAGCATCCATCCAGAATAATCCCGCCAAATTGAGCCAGCCATCTTCCCCAGTCAACTCGGCTGTTCGCTTGATTTTCCATTGCTCAAAATCAGCTTCTTGTGCCCTAGAAACTCCCACAAAAGCCATAAAAGACAAGAAAAAAATCCAGGTTTTCATATGTGCTTTAGGCTCTAAGTTTTGATTAATTGTTTAATATACAATTAATTAGTATTCAATGGTTTACTGAATTTAAAAAAGAGTTTCTGTTTGTTGAATTCGACGCAAGGCTTCTTCCAATTCCTCCTCTTTTTTGGCAAAGCAGAAGCGAAGCACCTGATAATCCTGTCCATCCGAATAAAACACGGATACGGGGATACAGGCGACCTTGAGTTGCCGAGTCATCTGTTCGGCTAGCAGCACATCGGATTTTTTGCTGAGATGCGTGTATGATACCAACTGGAAAAAACTTCCTTGACTGGCTTGAAAGCTGAAGGGGGTAGTTTGCAACCCTTCTAGAAACAAATCTCGTTTCTTTTGGTAAAAGGCCGGTAAGTCAAGGTAATGGTTTGGGTGGTCTAGGTACTCAGCTAGGGCATATTGCATCGGAGTGACCGTGCTAAATGTTAAGAACTGATGCATTTTTCGAAATTCTTGACTCAAAGGTAATGGAGCTATGCAATAGCCTATTTTCCAGCCAGTCACATGGAAGGTTTTGCCAAAAGATCCACATACAAAAGTTCGCTCCCGTAAAAGAGGGTTCGAACCTAAAGAGATATGCTTTTTACCATCAAAGAGGATATGCTCATAAACCTCGTCACTGATGACGTACAAGCCATGTTGCTCGACCAGTGCGGCCAAACAATCTACATCTTCTTGGCTCCAAACATAGCCACTTGGATTGTGAGGACTATTGACGACAATGGCGCGGGTTTTTGAAGTTATTTTAGAGGCAACCAGCTCCCAATCCACCGAAAAATCTGGCGATTGCAGAGGCACAAACACTGGAATACCGCCATTCAAAGTAATTGCCGGAACATAGCTATCGTAGGAAGGTTCCAAAACAATGACCTCGTCTCCAGGCCGAACTACAGCCGTAAATGCTGCAAAAAGTGCTTCTGTAGCACCTGAAACAATCGTCACCTCCAATTCAGCATCAGGAAGATAGCCTTGTGTCAACTGAGTTTTTGTAGCCAATGCATGTTTCAATTCAGAAACCCCCGACATAGGCGCATATTGATTGAATCCTCCCCTTGTATACTTGGCCACCAACTCCAATAAGTTGGGATCCGAACCAAAGCCTGGAAATCCTTGCGCCAAATTAATCGCATTTTCCTCCTGCGCCATTCTTGACATGGTCGTGAATATAGTCGTACCGACTTGCGGAAGTTTTGAGCTCAAAGACATCTTTCTGGCTAATTTTCTTTTCTACTTGTCAAGAAAGGAATTTTTTTCAAATTTGAGAAGTAAACCTGACTAGCCATGAAATTCAAATTTCTTCTTTTTGCACTTTTAGGAATTCTCTTTCTAGCCTGTACCGAAGAAACTCCAGAGGATCCCTTGAATGTTTACCGAAATATTGCCTATACTGCCTTGAGTCCTGCACAAAAAGCATCGGTATTGGGAGATTGGCAAAAAGCTGAAGTAAGCGCTTGGACCAATGGAAATTATGTAGTGGTCTTTCAAACAAAAGATAACCTGGGTCTTATTCGCGTAGTGGTAGATCCTGAAACGGGAAGAGTAGTCGAGATACTCATTTGAAAACAATATTTTTGAAAAATAGCTTATCACTTTGATTAAAGTGGTTTTAGCTAGATCAGTTGACAAACTCTGTTGTCCTAGAGATAATCCTAGTAATTTTAAATTAGTACCGAAATTGAGAACTAACTGCAGAACGTGAGGCCCTACTATCAACAAATCAATCCCACATTTGGGGAATGGACATGGAATCAAAATCCTTCGGATCAGTTACTTTCATACCAACTTGCTTACCTGCACTACCTTAATTCACATTGGATTAATGAAATTATAGAGTTTAGACAGGGTTTTACACGGGTAAGTATCGTGTGGAAATGTTCAGAAAGGCAAGACCAGTTTATTCGGGAAATCGAAGGATTGGAATTGATTCCGGTTCCTTTAACAAGCAAAGTATGGCAGGTACCAGTTTGCTATGATCCCATATTTGGAGATGATTTAGCCCATTTAGCAGAAGAAAAAAAAATAAGCCCCTCAAAGATTATTGAGTTGCACACTACCCCACTCTATCGAATTCATTTTTATGGATTCTTACCTGGTTTTTTTTACCTCAATGGCTTGGATCCACTGCTACATACACCACGGAAAAGTATGCCTGGTGCTTCTGTAAAGCCCGGGTCGGTAGCTTTGGGAGGATCACAAACTGGAATATATCCCAAAGAAAGTCCGGGAGGATGGCATATTTTAGGAAGGACCCCGTTATCACTTTTTGATAGGCAAAAACAGCCTCCTGTCTGGGCCAAACCGGGTGAACGAATCCAATTTGTACCAATAGATACCCAACAGTACCATGGTTGGAAACCAAGTCAACCCCAATTTGTAGAACTATGACGCAAGAATTAGGAAAAGTTCAACTTTTGCGCTGTCCGCCTGGAACCTCTTTCCAAGATGAAGGAAGAAAGTCTGGTGCTAATTTTGGAATACCACCAGCTGGAGCGATGGATCTAAAAAGTTACCAATGGGCCAATCATCTCCTTCAAAATCCCCCCCAATCTGTTTCCCTAGAATTTAGTCAGCCGGGCCTTCAGATCACCTTTGATCAACAAACCTTTATTTCCCTTGCAGGGGGTCAGGCTGAGGTATTTGTCAACGAACAACCCATTGACAACCCATCGCTGATTTGCATAGCCCCTGGAGATCGCTTAAAGATTGGCGCTTTTCAAAAGGGACAATATTTTTACCTATGCATCGCTGGTGGCTTTATTACGGAAAGTTACCTCGATTCCGGTAGTGATTTTGATAGTGTTACTGAATCCGCGAGCAAAAAGACAGGTGAGACTCTTTTTTATAAACCTAGACCCAAAAATCTAGACCAGAAGGCCAAGGTGAAGTGGAATAGCTCCTGGTTCGATTCACCCATTATTGAAGTTCATCCAGGCCCTGATTGGTCATTATTGACTCAAAGTCAACAAATGGAATTAAAGTCTAGGATTTTCCAGTTATCCAAAAATAGAAGCCGAATGGGAATCCAACTTGAGGAGCTTTATGCAAATAACCTTCCAGATCTTCCCACCAATCCCGTTTTCCCAGGCACAGTACAATTAACCCCGAGTGGAAAAATAATCGTTTTGATGCGCGATGCAGGGGTTACGGGCGGCTACCCCCGCATCCTGCAATTAACTGAGGAATCCATAAACCAATTGGCTCAAAAAAAGACGGGAGATTCCATCTCATTTCAACTCATTTAGTTTTTCAGCCTGGGTTAACAAAATTCGAAAAATAGTTGAGGCTTTACTAGTTGAATCTTATATTCAAAGAATAGACTTAAAATTGGATAACATGGATGCTACCCTTTCTCAAAAAATAACCGCCTTAGACAAGAAGGTTGAAGTTGTTCAAATGCAGTTGGAAAGCTTTAAGCAGGGTTTTCCTTTTTTGAACTTGGTGGGTCCAGCTACTCCAGCTCGAGGAATACAGGTGTGGTCGGAAAGCCAAGTCAAAGACTACCAAAGTTATTTTGAAAAAAGAGCCTCAGAATTAGAGCTTGTCAAATTTGTACCTGCCTCCGGTGCAGCCAGTAGAATGTTTAAAGATCTTTTTTCTTTTTTAGACACAGCGGGAGATCAACTAGATGGGTTTACCCAAAAATTTATTGCTCAACTTCATCAATTTGCTTTTTACCAAGACTTGGATGCGCTGCTTCAGCAGCAAGATGAATCCATCGCAAGCCTTCTTGAGAAAAAAGAGTATAAAAAACTAGTAGCCAGCTTACTAACAGATTCAGGATTAGGATATGGAAACCTGCCCAAAGGTCTATTACGCTTTCATGCCTATGCAGATGGGAACAGATGTCCTGCTGAGGAGCATTTGATTGAAGGCACACAGTATGGTGTAGGAGTAAATAGAGAAGTTCAAATTCACTTTACGGTATCTCCCGAACACCAAGAAGGATTTGAGGCTGAAATTAATCGGCATCTTACAAGACTAAGCGAACAAACGGGCTTGGAATTTAAGGTTGCCTTTTCCCAACAAAAAAAATCTACGGACACCATCGCCGTGAATGCTTCGAATGAGCCTTTTCTGGAAGAAGATGGAAGCCTTTTGTTTCGTCCCGCTGGACATGGAGCACTTTTAGAGAATTTAAATGAGATTTCAGCAGATTTAATTTTCATTAAAAACATTGATAACGTAGTTCCAGATCGGCTAAAACCAATTACTCAAACTTACAAAATGGCCCTTGCTGGTTGGTTGCTTGAAGTTCAAGCCCGCATATTCCAGGCTTTAAAGGCTCTCGATCTGGAAATTTCCAGCAGTTCAGTACAATTTGCAATGCAGGTTTACTGTAACGATTTGGGAGGAATAGTACCTGAATCAATCCAAGAAGGTAGTTTAAATGATCAGGCGGTATTTTTAAAGACCAAACTCAATCGCCCCATTCGCGTCTGTGGAATGGTAAAAAACACTGGGGAACCTGGTGGTGGCCCCTTCTGGATCCAAGAAAAGGATGGAACCCAGTCACTTCAAATCCTAGAAACTGCTCAAATTGATACTTCAAATCCTGAATCCTTAGGGCATCTGCAGGCATCTACCCATTTTAACCCAGTAGATTTGGTGTGCGCCACTCGAGATTACCAGGGCAACCCATTTGATTTACTTCATTTTAGAGATATGAATACGGGATTCATTACCGAAAAATCAAAAAACGGCAAGGTACTGAAGGCTTTGGAGCTACCTGGATTATGGAATGGAGCCATGGCTGATTGGAACACACTTTTCGTTGAGGTTCCCTTACTGACCTTCAACCCGGTCAAAACCAGTAACGATCTCCTAAGAGACGAGCACCAAGCCTAGAAGAATCCTTTTTGAATCTGCTCAGTCAAATAGGCTTTTAACTCGGCACCTTCTTCTACCTTGATTTCACCTGGGAGGCTTAATATAAACCGCGCCAAGCCAGGAAGATGAGGGATTTCCCCTTCAAAAAAATATTGATTGCGGTTTTTGATTTGAATGAATGGTCGTGCAGTTGGGTGCTCCTCTACCATGAGCTGGTAAGCTTTCTTGCTCAGCTTTAGTTTGATGTGAAACTTTCCTTTGCCCGTAAATCCAAATAACGCCTGCTCTGGAAGTTCATGTGCCAGTTCCGACTTCCAGCTCTCGGAAGCGATGACCACCTCTCCCATTCGCTCAATTTTAAACATTTTCATGGATTGACTTTCCTGTTCAAACGCATGAAGATGTTCGTAATCAGAAGTAAATCCAACAGGCTCTACCAAGCGATCAGATACAGTATCACTCCGCAAGGAATAATAATCCTTGATCCAAATCTGTTTTTTATTCGTGATTCCTTGTGCAATTACATCTACTAATCGACCCAGATTAGCCTTAAACAAATCTTCAGTAGTCAGTTTCACCCCAGCTTGAAGGTTCAATTTTTGTACCACGGCATCTTTCAATGAATTGCCTTTTCCTTGACTGTCCAACACGCTACTAAGCCATTGACTCTCTTCCGTAGAAAAAGTGGTGTTGCTATTTGGTTTGGGTAAATATTCAGGTCGCTCTTGAATCTTGTACTTGCTAAATTCCTTTACGACTACAAATCCCAAAGCTTCCAGCAGCTTAAAATACCTGTAAATGGTCCGCTCATCGGTTTGCAACAACTCTGCCAAGCGATGAACGGGCTTGCCGATGGTGCTTTGCAGCAGGTTAATCAATTTGAATACTCGTAAAATCTTCTGCTGTTCAACGGGGCTGGATTGGGCCATATTTTTGACGATTAGTGTCCAAAAATACTACTATGAAAATTATCAAACTAAATTTTGACACTAATTGTCGATTTATATGGATCAAAAAAAGGTCTCAATCCCCTTAAGAATTGAGACCAAAAATGAATTTGACTCATACAAAGAAACCGATCAGGACAAGGTCTTACTTGTTGATCGTGAGTGTAGTACCTGAAACAGAAGTTTTATATACATCTAGAGGTTGGCCGGCTGGGCCTTGCACCACTTTGCCTGCGGTATCAAAAATGGAATTATGACAGGTACAGGTAAATTGATTATTAGTAAAAAACCAGCTATCAGAACATTGTGAGTGGGTGCACACGGAAGTCAAAGCCACATAGGCGCCATTGAGATTTGCTACCAAAGTTTTGGCAGAAGTAATTAACAACCAACCTCCTGAAGCGGCCAGCTTGTTTTGAATAGACAGATTTACCTGTACCGTATTTCCTGAAATGGTAATTCCATTGGGAGCGGTTGGATTAGGAGGAGTAGTCGTATCGTCGGGCTCCTCAGAACTTACACAGGATGTAAAAAATGAAATACCAAAAGTACTTACTACAGTTGCTAAGCCTGCTTTTTCTAGGAATTTCCGTCTTGATGCGGAAAGGGTACCTGAATTGGGGGATTGATTATTTTTCATCTTGCTTCAACGATTTAAATCCTGTAAGTGTCAGTATTACAATCGTTTTGCAATGAAATTGTTTACCCCTAGCTCAAAAATATTTTGGTTTTAAAATTTCACTTACCACCACAGCATCACGAATAGACTTGGGATTTTTCAATAACTCCGCATAGGGATTCTTTTGTTCCTTTGTTAATTCATAAGAAACCGGTCTTGATTGCTCTGAAACAAGGCTAGGATGCTCAACATCGCCATAAGAAGGCTTGGATTTGGGTTGAGAATAGCTGTGTTCATAATCCAATCCTTCGGAAAGAATGACTTCCTGAGAAGAAGTGGATTGAATCACTGGCCTATCTTGTACTGGCGGAGTATACGTAGATTTTGGCTTAGGCATTGGAACCGGCTCTGGCTCCAATTCAGGAATAGTAGGAGTTTGTGCTTCCCGGATTTCTCGAAGGAGCTCCTCGAAGGTAAAGCCTTTTTTAGGTTCTTCGGGGCTGGTGTCTTCCGCATCAGGAACTGTGGTGTTCTTCTTTTTAGAACTTGCCCGATACAGAAAGTAGGCTACTATAGCCACGATATAGATGATCTGTCCAAAATCCATGAAGGTAAGGTACTTCAAAAAGTTGTGAAAAAGAATTCTCCCCTCTTTTTCAAAAAATGACCTCGTATTTTCTATGCTAAATAAAGCCTGATTTCATTGATTTTTTTGACTAATTCCTAGATTCAAGCTATTTTGAACCCTTATTCCCAATAAAAATTATCGATGCTACTTAGTAAGCTGGAAATCAAAGGTTTCAAAAGTTTTGGTGACAAAATGGTCATCCACTTTGACAAGGGCATTACAGGTGTGGTAGGTCCAAACGGTTGTGGTAAATCCAATGTAGTGGATGCAATACGTTGGGTGCTGGGAGAACAGAAATCACGAATGCTCCGCTCTGACAAAATGGAGAATGTGATTTTTAACGGAACAAAAAATAGAAAACCAACCAATTTAGCGGAGGTATCACTCACTTTTGAGAATACAAAAAATTTATTACCCACTGAGTACACCTATGTAACCATCACACGTAGGTATTACCGAAGCGGAGAGAGTGAATATCAAATTAATGGGATCACCTGCCGATTAAAAGACATTACCAATCTATTCCTCGACACTGGAATAAATTCAAACTCGTATGCAATCATCGAATTAAAGATGATCGATGAGTTACTTAATGATAAGAACAATTCCCGACGGGAACTTTTTGAAGAAGCTGCTGGTATTTCCAAGTTCAAAAATAGAAAGCGAGAAACCCTGCGGAAATTAGAGGACACAGATGCTGACTTGTCACGCGTTGAAGATCTACTTTTTGAAATTGACAAAAATTTAAAATCTCTAGAAAAACAAGCAAAGCAGGCAGCTAAATATTTTGAAATAAAAGCAGATTACCGAGTTGCAAGCATCAACTTGGCAAAAAAATCCTTAGAGCAACTTCAGTTGGGATTGGTGGATGCACAAACAAAAATCCAACAAGAATCCGATCACAAACTAGAGATTCAATCCCAAATAGTAGCCCTAGAAGCCCAGTTAAGTTCCTCCAAATCAGATTTAATAGGAAAAGAGAAGTTGCTAGCGTCAAGACAAAAAGCCCTGAATGAACAAGTCAACAAAATCAGAACCTTTGAATCGGACAAAAAAATAAAAAATGAGCGCCTTCGATTTCTAGAAGACCGATCCCAAGCGCTACGTGAACAAATTGATCAAGATCGCAAATCTAATGAACGAGCTGCTTTTGCAATTCGCTCCATTGAGCAAGAGAAAGACGGGGCTCAAAAGATTTTAGCAGAAAAGGAACTATTGGTTGCTCAACTACGTGAAGAATACGAGCTCCAAAAAACTAAAACTGCTGCGAAACAAGAGCAACATAAGGCGCTAAGTCTTAAAGTATCTCAAATTAAAGAGCGGGTTTATCAAGCTGGAAAAGAGGTTGAAATCAAACAAATTCAATGGTCTACCCTGAAGCAAGAATTGGAAAGAACGTCCTCAGATAACAGTTCACAAACAGCCAATTTAGTAGAGTTTGAACAAAGTCTAGTTCTAGTAAAAGTGCAATTAGATAAAGCACAGCAGGATTATGATTTACTCAAACAAAAAAAGGAAGAGCAAGATCAAAAGGTAGAGGAGACAAATAAAATCATCGAGGTAATCCGAGAAGAGCTAACTCAACTCTCAAGAAAACTCGATTCGAAAACCAACGAATTCAACCTCACAAAATCATTGGTTGAAAACTTGGAAGGCTTTCCGGAAGCCATCAAATTTTTAAAGAAGAATCAAAGCTGGGGTAAGGATGTTCCCCTACTCTCTGACCTACTAACGACAGATGAAAAATACAGAGTAACCATTGAAAACTATCTTGAAAATTACCTCAACTACTATGTTGTTGATACAGAGCAAGAAGCCATTTCTGCAATTCAATTACTCAGTGATGCTGCTCGAGGAAAAGCCAATTTTTTCATTTTGGAACACTTTGAGAAATTTTCTCCTAGCAAAGCTCAGGTATTTCCAAATGCACTGGCAGCAACTAAAATCATTGAGTTTGAAGTCAAATACAGCCGACTGATCAATTTTATTCTGGACAATGTCTACATCGTTCAGGGAGATTATCCTGATTTTCCTAGCCAAAAAGAAGGCGTGTTTTTATCAGAATCTGGCAAATACATCAAAAAGAAATTTTCGCTCTCCGGTGGATCTGTGGGTTTATTCGAAGGAAAACGAATTGGCCGAGCCAAAAACCTCGAAAAATTAGAGAAAGAAATCAAAGAACTCCATAAAAAAGTAAGTACCTCTCGTGCCAACCTAGACCAGAAGCTTGGAGAGTTAACCAAATTGAAGGAGCTGAGCTTTAAGAAGGATTTGGAACAGAGTCAGGCACGACTGCAGGAGCTTAACTCAGACTTTGTATCTGTTCGAACAAAAAAAGAGCAGCTTGCTGAATTGCTGTACTCCAATGCAACCAAGCGTGAGGATATTTTAGCTAGAATCGAATCACTCCAAGAAAGTTTGGAAGAAATTCAACCTCAACTAGTTAATGAAAATGCTCTTTTTGAAGATTTAAATGAGCAATTAGAGCAATTAACTGAAGAGTTGGAGACGGTTTTAAAGATCCTTTCTGAGAAGTCACATCTCTTTAATCAAGAAAATATTACCTATATCCAGCAGCTCAATCGGGTAACTAGTGCCGAACAAGAGATCGAGTTCAAACAAACGGCATTCGAGAGCTCAAAAGATAGAATTGAGAAGTATCAAGAGGAGCTTTCGCAGTTGGATGGTGAAATCAAAACGCTACTCGAGAGCCATGAAGTTAAGGATGAGGAGTTGATTGAGCTCTATTCAGAAAAAGAGGGAATTGAATTAGGGGTTACAGAGGCCGAAAAGAACTACTATGGTGAGCGAGGAGCTATTGATGAGCTAGATACTCGAATTCGAAGTTTACAAAAAGCCAAAGAAGCCTATGATGAATTGGTCTTGGCACTTCAAAACCAAATTAATGAGGTACGCCTCAAAATGGCGGGCATGAAGGAGCGACTGAATGTTGAGTTTGATATAGAATTGGAGACCCTCATGGCAGAAAACCCCTTGGTTGATTCTGAGTTTGAAGAATTAAGGGAGGAGGACTTAAAAGAAATTGTACAAAAACAAAAGGAAAAGCTAGATAAAATAGGGCCGATCAACCCTATGGCAATGGAAGCTTACGATGAAATAAAGATTAGATACGATTTCATCATTTCCCAAAAAGAAGACTTAATTCAGGCCAAGGAATCCCTCCTATCCACCATATCAGAAATTGACTTGGTTGCAAGGGAAACATTCTTGGATGCTTTTGGAAAGATCAAAGAAAACTTTGTGCGCGTATTCCGCTCCCTATTTACCGAGGAAGACGACTGCGATCTAACTTTGGTAGATCCAGAAAATCCGTTAGAGTCCGCCATTGAAATTATGGCCAAACCGAAAGGAAAGCGCCCTTTAACCATCAATCAGCTAAGTGGAGGTGAAAAAACCTTGACTGCCACTTCCCTACTTTTCTCAATTTACCTCCTCAAACCTGCTCCATTCTGTATTTTTGATGAAGTGGACGCTCCTTTAGATGATGCCAATATTGACAAGTTCAACCAAATCATCCATAAATTCAGTGCGGAAAGCCAGTTTATAATCGTTACGCACAACAAGCGTACCATGGCTAGTACAGACATCATCTACGGCATCACTATGATTGAAGCGGGTGTTTCTCGAGTAGTTCCGGTAGATCTAAGAGAACTAGATTAAATTCGAATAGAATTTTTTTATCCAATAGATAAACTTAACTTTTTACTAACTTTTTCATAATCACTTTGTGTGATTGTCCCGGTATTTTTATCCAATGAGAGATAGAAAAAATCGGGTTTCTGTACTTGCAAACTACTTTTTAGTGATTTGTTTAGTTGGTTTGGCACTACTCCCGTTCTATAACAAAGGTGTAATCGAGTTAAAAATAAATGCGTATCATCATCCTTTGTTGGATGCCTTTTTCGCGAATATCACCCACCTTGGAGACGGTTTGATTTTGATTATCCCGGTTTTCCTATTTTTTTTTCATAAGTACTGCTATTTCGTACTCCTAGCCTGTTCTACCTTAATTCACCTAGTGCTTGTTCATATTGCAAAAAAATGGGTATTTCATGGAATGCCCCGGCCAGCAGAATTTTTCAAGGATATCCCATTTTATGAAATACCAGGTGTTGAGCTTCACCATTGGGGAAGTTTTCCTTCGGGACACACCACCACTGCATTTATGCTTGCTTCTTTTTTTTATTTGGTACTCCCCAAAAAAATGAAAGTTCATTCATTAGTGTTGGGAATTGCCTTTTTAGTTGGGTTTAGTAGAGTCTATTTAATGCAACACTTTTTGATGGATGTCTGGGCTGGCGCCTTACTTGGAATTGGTTGTACTATGATCGCTTATTTTATTGTTTTGAAGGTTTTTTCTAAAAAAGAGCATCAAACTAGTGTTTTTCAAAAGCTCAAGGCTAAACCTTCCATTTGAAACCAAGTCAAATAGCAAAAAATATAGTTATTTGGACTTCCAATTTTTAAATGAATCATGAAAAGTAAGTTTTTATCCTGTACACTAGCAGGCCTCTTTATAATTACCTTTTTCCTCACTTCCACATTCGTAAAAGCTCAAGCGCCAACACCACCCATTCCCCTGGAATTGATGTTTGGAAACGATCGATTAGATTTTCAAATGGTGGTCAAACGCAATTTCACCCCACAAAGTAAATTTAGTGTCTTGGCTATAGCTGTGTTTTCTGAAAATTATGGCAAGGAAAAAAAATTAGGCGATTCCGTTGTGATCCCCTTTCAAGTAAACTATACCTTAGGAAAATCGGGATTATCCCTTGCTGCTGGTGGTGAAGCAAATTCAGTTGCTGGTTTTGGAACAACGGTTGGGCTCACCCATAGTAAGGCAACTAAGGAAATTCTAGCTATCACCGTACTGTCGTACCAGCTGAGCAGTGATCAGAATCTGAAGATTTTTGGTATCTATGAATACAAGCCAGCGCTTAACGAAAAATGGTCGATTTATAGTCGGCTCCAATTAACATACAACCAGGGCATGGCGGAAGGGTTTCATAATAGAAGCTTCCTCTACCTGCGTTCAGGTCTCAAAAAAGGCCCATTGGGTTTTGGATTGGGTGCCAACTTTGATGCCTATGGACCAAATAAAGTGGCTCGAGAGAATTATGGGGTATTTACCCGATGGGAATTTTAAACAGACCCTTGAAAGTTTGTTTTCCTAAAAAATACACCTTCGGAAATGGACAAATTGGGTTTTATTTGTTCATTAACGAACAGACAAAAGCGTAAAAAGCAGCATTAAGCTGTAAAAAGGGCGATTTTTCTTTTGGTCTATTTTTGGCTTACTACTCTTTAAACCAACATGCTATGAAATCCATCTTCCAATTCCTCGTGATCCCTTTGTTGTTACTTTCTAGCTCCTGCGATGAAAGAAATTATTCCGTTTCAACGGCTTCTATTCAAGAGAAAAAGAACCTAACTGGTGTGACACGGCTTCAACTCGATGGAGTTTTCAATTTGACAATCACCCAATCCGACCAGGAATCCATTGAAGTGGTGGGAGATGAAAGTATGATTAAAAAACTGTTGATAGATCAAGACGGGGATTTGCTTACCCTTTCTATGGAAGAGAATTTAGGCGATAATTTTTTTGACAAAAATGAACTCAGAATAAACCTGAGCTTAAAAGATCTGAAAGAGCTACAATACGATGGCGTAGGAAATGTAAAAACTAAAGGGACTTTTAAGGTAGGAGATGTTCGTCTAATCGGTTCTGGTGTCGGAAATCTAGAGCTTGATTTGGATGCGAAACAAATCGATGCTGACTTTGATATGGTGGGCAATATCAACCTTCAAGGCAAGGCAAACCAAGCCTTTTTTACCAACAATGGCGTGGGCAATTTGGATGCATCCAACCTCATCGTCAAAGACATGGAAATCAATAGCTCAGGTATAGGAAATGTAGAGGTTCACTGTACGGGCGATCTTTCTTTGGTAGTAGACGGGATAGGCAAAGTAAGCTATTCTGGAAATCCACGAATCCTGAAAAAAGAAGTGAGTGGAATTGGGAAAGTTGAGGAGAATTAAATCGATTTGACTACTCAAAATCAATTCTACCCTCCCCAGTAATTTTGATTTTTCCGTTATTAATTTGATTTTAGGGCAATGGCTTCACCCGATGCACTAGATTCAGTTCACCTTAATTTTTCCCCAGACAACTTACTTGGGCTAAATATTGCGCTAGCAATAATCATGTTCGGAGTTGCTTTGGAGTTGAAATGGTCAGATTTCCAATACCTTGCCAAAAATCCAAAAGGTTTTATACTGGGCGTTATTTCTCAATTCCTTGTATTACCTTTTTTAACCTGGGTGTTGGTTTCGGTTTCAAATCCACCCCCAAGTATTGCGCTGGGCATGTTTCTAGTTGCGGCTTGTCCTGGAGGAAATGTTTCTAATTTTTTAACCAGCTTAGCTAAGGGGAATATTGCGCTTTCTGTCAGCCTAACCGCATTTTCTAGTATTGCTGCCATCATCCTCACTCCATTAAATTTTTCCTTTTGGTCGGAATCTTATGCTCCTACCGCCCTGCTTCTTCAAGAAGTTCGCCTTGACCCATTCGATGTCTTTTTTACCATAGTCCTTATTCTTGGGTTCCCATTACTACTCGGGATTTTTACCACTTCCAAGTTTCCTGAACTGGCTAAAAAACTAGCAAAAGCAATAAAACCAATTAGCCTACTCATTTTTGGAGCCTTGATTGTGATTGCCTTATTCGGTAATTACCAGCTTTTCATGGCCTACATCGGGGCAATTTTCTTATGGGTTCTTGCTCACAATTTTGTGGGGTTAGTGGGAGGATTTCTCACTGCCAAACTAGCAAGATTGCCATTGCAAGATGTGAAAACCATCTCAATAGAAACAGGAATTCAAAATTCAGGGCTAGGGCTAGTACTAATCTTTAGTTTCTTCTCAGGACTTGGAGGAATGGCATTACTTACAGCTTGGTGGGGAATTTGGCACCTCATTTCAGGAATCATCGTAGCCGGTTTTTGGAGAAAGTACACATGAAAAAAGGCATTTACATCTTCCTAAGGTTCCTTATAAAAACAGCCTTGCATGTCTACTACAAAAAAATAATCGTGCAGGGTCGAGAAAACTTACCGCATAACCAGCCTATAATCCTTGTTGCCAACCATCAAAATGCGTTAATCGACCCTTTGGTGGTCGCCGCACATATTTCAATTCGCCCCTACTTTTTGACTCGTGCTGCAGTATTCAAAAATCCAATCGCTGCTTATTTGTTAGACCTCGTCCAAATGTTGCCGGTCTATCGTGTTTTGGATGGTTTTTCCACCATTCCTCAGAACCAACGGACTTTTCAAAAAACAAATCAAGTCCTACAGCAGAATGGATCGGTACTGATTTTTGCAGAAGGCAACCACAGTATAGTTCGGAATATCCGCCCACTCAGTAAAGGATTCACCCGGATGGCTTACGGGGTATTAGCAGCCTTTCCAGAACTTAAACCAGTTATTGTACCCGTTGGCATTCAATACAGCGCTCATAAAAAATCAGGAAGCTCGGCGAAAATTAGCATTGGAAAACCAATTCCCGTTGATCCCGATCCTTCCAAGGCTCTAAAGCTAACTAGGCAAGTGGAAACCGCTTTAAAATCTCTGGTGGTAGATCTTCCAAATGACAACTACGATGAAACCTTGCAGCGCCTGCTTGCAAACCAAGTGGATGTCTGCAGCAAAGAAGATGTGGAGCGATTTTTAGGTGGTCATCAAGTAACGACTAAGGTCAGATCGGCTGGCTACCTTGGCAATAAACTGATGAAACTATTCCATTTACCCTTGTATTGGATTTGGCTCTTTGGAATTGCTCCTAAAATGGAAGATGAGGTATTTACCAGTACCTGGAAGTTTTTAATTGGTGCAGTACTGGCACCCATTTATTACAGTTTAATTCTGCTTTGTTGTTTTATTCCTGGCTATGGTACCTGGGCCATTTCCTTTTTATTGATGGCTTGGATTAGTCTGTTTATGAATGAAAATTATCAGGAATAGTCGGCGCCAATCCGGAATTTTCTGACTGGACTTTTTTAACTTTGAATCTTGAATTAACCCAAATACAACCCATGACTGAAGACTTTCTACCCATCAATGGTACCGATTATGTGGAACTCTATGTTGGCAATGCCAAGCAGAGCGCACTCTACTACCAGTATGCATTCGGATTTGAATTAATCGCCTACGCTGGACCAGAAACTGGAGTAAAGGACCGAGCGTCTTACGTCCTCAAGCAAGAAAAAATCCGCCTGGTACTCACCTCTCCCCTTTCAGCAGATCACCCCATCAATACACACATCAAGCAACATGGAGATGGAGTCAAAGTGCTCGCGCTTTGGGTGGATGACGCGGAGAAATCCTGGAAAGAAACAACTAGTCGTGGAGCAGTATCTGTGGAAGCACCAAAGACGCTTCAAGATCAGCATGGAGAAGTTCGGGTAGCAAGTATCCAAACCTATGGGGACACGATACATACCTTCGTGGAGCGAAAAAATTACCAAGGTCTCTTCCTACCAGGCTACAAAGCGCGCAAAAGTAGCTTTAACACCGAAGCAATCGGTTTAAAGTACATCGATCATTGCGTAGGAAATGTGGCTTTAGGTGAAATGAATCACTGGGTCAACTTTTATGAGGAAGTGATGGGATTCAAGTTGTTGTTGACCTTTGATGACAAGGACATCTCTACTGAATATTCTGCCTTGATGTCTAAGGTAGTGTCCAATGGCAATGGATACATCAAATTCCCCATCAATGAGCCGGCTGAAGGCAAGAAAAAATCTCAGATTGAAGAGTACCTCGATTTTTATGGAGGTCCCGGAGTGCAACATATAGCCATCGCTACTTACGATATCATCCATACCGTTGGAGAATTGCGAAAAAGAGGAGTTGAATTTCTAGAAGTTCCTGGCTCCTACTACGATGACTTACTGGATCGAGTAGGAAAAATTGACGAAGAATTAGTTCCTCTGAAAGCGTTAAACATCCTAGTTGATCGCGACGAAGAAGGATATTTACTCCAAATTTTCACCAAACCAGTTCAGGACCGCCCAACTTTATTCTTTGAAATCATCCAACGAAAGGGAGCTACTTCCTTCGGAAAGGGAAATTTCAAAGCCTTATTCGAATCGATAGAGCGCGAACAAGAACTGAGAGGCAATCTATAATTCCTTGTTTGGGAGGTAGCTGTAGTCTTTTTTTAGCCATGGCTCTCCTCAATATTTTTCCTAACTTGTAGTACTTAACTTAATTTTTCTATCCCATGAGTAGCATTGATCCTTCCATTTTAAAAAAGGCAGAAAGCTGGTTAGCCGGCTCAATCGATGAAGCAAGCAAAGCAAGCATTCGAGAATTGATCGCAAGCAATCCCACAGAGTTGGTGGATTCATTCTATCAAGATTTGGAATTCGGTACTGGAGGATTGCGTGGTTTGATGGGCGTGGGAACCAACCGAATGAATGTCTACACGGTAGCCATGGCTACTCAAGGACTAGCCAACTACCTGATCGCCAGTTTCCCAGGTGAAAAAATAAAAGTGGCCATCACCCACGACAGCAGAATCAACAACACCTTATTTGCGATGACTACGGCGGATGTATTTACCGCAAATGGCATCGAGGTGATGTACTTTAGAGAAATGCGCCCTACTCCCATGCTTTCCTTTGCGGTAAGGCACTTTGGGTGTAAGTCTGGGGTCATGATTACTGCTTCGCACAATCCCAAGGAATACAACGGCTACAAGGCCTATTGGGAAGATGGTGCGCAGGTAGTAGCACCACACGATACCAACATCATCAAGGAAGTTCAAAAGATTACTTCTTTCGAGCAAGTAAATTGGAAAAAGCAAGATGAGCTGATCCATTACATTGAAGAAGACTTTGATGCGATATACCTCGATCTAGTAAAAGAACTAAGCCTTTCGAAGGATGCAATACAGGCACAAAAATCAATGCCTATCGTATTTTCCCCTATCCATGGGGCCTCAGGCAAAATGGTTCCTGCAGCACTAAAAGCCTTTGGATTTGAAAATATTCAAATCGTAAAGGAACAGGCAGAACCCGACGGGAACTTTCCAACGGTAATCTATCCCAATCCTGAAGAAGCGGAGGCACTCACGCTAGCGGTGGCATTGGGTCAAAAAGTAGGAGCAGCGCTTGTGCTTGCCTGTGACCCAGATGGAGATCGCTATGCAGCGGTAGTACCCAATGAACTTGGAGAATATGAATTGCTGAATGGAAATCAAACAGGAACGCTCCTAGTGTATTACTTGCTTTCTCGCCGAAAAGAGCTAGGTCTTGCCAAATCGACTGATTTTATGGTGAACACCATTGTCACCACCGAGCTGATTAATAAAATCGCGGCAGGCTTCGGAATACCTTGTTACAATGTCCTTACAGGATTTAAGAATATCGCTTCCATCATCCTTCAGAAAGAAGGGAAAGAAACGTTTATTGCTGGCGGTGAAGAGTCGTTTGGCTTCTTGGTGGGTGACTTCGTCCGTGATAAAGATGGTGTCAGCGCCTGCGCACTCGTAGCAGAAGCCGTAGCCTATTACAAAACGCAAGGAAAAACCGTGTTTAACGTGCTCGCAGAAGTATACCAGCAGTTTGGATTTTATAAGGAGACGCTTATTTCGGTCACTAAAAAAGGAAAAGACGGTGCAGAACAAATTCAGGAGCTCATGAGTCAGTTCCGAACTAATCCACCTAAGGAAATGAATGGTTCTGCCGTAGAAATGATTTACGATGTCAAAAACGCATGCATTAGCTATCCAAAAACTCAAAAAGTTGAACCTTTGGATTTAGACAAATCCAATGTGATGCAGTTTTACCTCGCAGATGGAAGCAAAATTTCTGCAAGACCCTCAGGTACTGAACCAAAGATAAAATACTATTTTTCAGTAAACACAACTATTTCAAATACAGCTGATTATAGAAAAATAGAGAAAGTATTACTTGATAAACTTGAAGCACTAAAAAAATACTTCAGTTAAAAATAAAATAGGTCTCGTAAATACGGGACCTGTTTTTGGTTTAAGGAGGAAGTAATTTTTATTCCTCACCAATATGGAGCAAAGCATCTCCCACGTTTACCACTGGATTATTATTGACACCGATAAGGTGACCTGTACTCGTAGCAAGTACAGTGACCACCACCTGCCCATATGGATCAGAAATGGTGGCTAGCAGTTCGCCTTTACGTACAAAATCACCTAGCTTAGCAATACAGGAGAATATTCCAGATGCTTTGGCACGAATCCAGGTACTGTCTTTTAAAACAAGGGTGGTTTGTGGGACTTGAGGGGCATGAACCATCTCCAAATGGTGTAAGAGCCGTTTGGTACCCGAAATCCCTTCTTCAATCGCATAGGGGTCTAAGCGCATAGATTCCCCTCCCTCATACACTAGCAGGTGTTTCTTCCCTTTGTAGGCTGTTTTTCGAAAAGATTTATCAATATGCTTCGAATGCACTACATAGTGTGTTCCAAAGGCTTTGGCTAATTCTACGCCTACCTTATCCTTGAAGTCTACTCGAATTTGCGGGTGATTTGAAATCATTCTACCCCCGGTGTGGAAGTCAATTCCAAAATCAATCCATGGCAGGATTTCCTCGCTCAGGATATGGGCAATACGGGAAGCAAGTGAACCCTTTTTACTTCCTGGGAAACTCCGATTCAAGTCGCGCCCATCTGGAAAAGTCCGGCTATTGGATAGAAATCCATAAATATTTACCAAGGGAATGACAATCACTGCACCACGGATCAATTCTAACTCTCGATCAAAGGCTTCTAAAAGTTTCTTGGCTGTAGC
>JBILBQ010000108.1:0-8109 GCA_044353615.1 Algoriphagus sp.
GGAAATCGACATCATGGAGCACGTGGGCTATGACCCGGGAAAGGTGCATGGAACGGTGCATACTGAGGCCTTCAATCACATGATAGGAACCCAAAAAGCGGGACAGTTAATGATTCCCAATTTTGCGACGGAATTTCATACCTATGCAGTAGACTGGAAGCAGGGGCAAATGGATTTTTATATTGATGATCAGCATTATTTTACTTTTAAAAATTCGGGCAATGGGTATCAAGAATGGCCTTTTGATCAGCCTTTTTACCTGATCCTCAACCTTGCAGTTGGAGGAAATTGGGGTGGCAAAGAAGGAGTAGATCCGAGCATTTGGCCTCAGCGGATGGAAGTGGACTATGTTCGTGTCTACAAGCAAAATCCAACTCAACAGCCTTAAACTCTTTTCGAAAATTGCCCGAATTCTTAGGGAATTTCTACGATTGTCGTTTACTTAACCGACGAGACTCAGTTAGAATTACTTACTACTATGGATTTACTTAAAAAAAGAAGGATAAGCGCCTTTCTAATCATTGGGGTTCTTTTGCTGTTACTGTATGGAAAAAACCTCTTGGAACGCCAGTCCTTTCGTGCTGTGAGCGGTACCCTGTCCACGGTGTATGAGGATCGCTTGTTGGTGGAAAGCTATATTTTTCAGATCTCAGAAAAATTATTCAAGATTCAACGGTTGGTCGACCACTGCACCATCAATTACGATTATTCCAAGGTGATTGCCGAAATATCCTCGGAGGAGCAGGCGATCCTAAAGTTAATCAGCTCTTTCGAAGCGACCGAACTTACTCCAGAGGAAGCTACCTTGTTGACTGACTTCAAACGCATCATTGAGAAAGATCTGAGCATTAAAAATTACCAACTCCTATACAACGATTCCTCTGGTGTAAATGTGGAACAAGTCAAGGTGTACGATCAAAAGATTGCTCGAGCACAACAGGATCTGGACAAGTTGAGTACCATTCAGCTGGAGGAAGGTGATAAGTTGGTTTCCAAGGCCAAATCCTTGATCAATCGATCCCAAATCTGGGCACAGTTTGAGCTGGCCTTGCTTCTCATTTTGGTGATCGTGATTTATGTCTATATTTTTAAGAAGCCTGTGATTGAGGATTTTGCAGATTAATAAGTAAGCAGTGCAAAAAAAACTGCCTGCCCTTGTTCAAGGCAGGCAGCAAGGTATGGGTTGGTGAATTAGGCCAAGGCCTTGTCCCCTTTTTTATAATCCACGCAGGGATCAAATCGTCCCGGAGTTTCCACATAGCGTAACGCTTGCGTGGCACCAATCTCAGAGCTGAAGTAGCCAAGTAAAGTTAAGTCACGGAGCATGTGGATGATTTCAGGTTGTTTTTCTTCCCCGCTCGCCACATATTTTTTGTGAAGGCCATTGAGGAAAGCAAGTCTTTCTTCAGCAGTAGCATCCATGAAGTCTTTGCTTGTTTCCGTTTTGAAATCGGTACGGATGGTATTTAGGCCAGTGATAAAGGTGGTCTGCTGATCTGCATCGTAGCAATCCTTCACCATCATCTGCATAAACTCCCCAATTTTGGTTGCCTTCGCGCCCGGGGTATCGGTGGTAGGAATGATGGTTTCGCCGATTTCATCGAGGAACGATAGATCTTCTGGGCTAAAATTCAAATCCTTGAGTTGTGATTCTGGTGCACATCCGGTCAGAAGTGCCGTTGAACCAATCACGGTTCCACCCATCAGGAGCATCACGCTTTTTAGGGCATCTCTTCTATTCATTAAGGTCATGTTCTTGTCGGATTAGAGGTTTTGCTTATTCAATTCTTCAACGGCAAAAGCAGCTGCTCTCGCGGTCAAGGCCATGTAAGTAAGCGAAGGATTTTGCGCTGCTGCTGAAGTCATGCAGGCACCGTCGGTCACAAATACGTTTTTGGCGTCCCAAACTTGGTTGTTGCCATTCAAGACAGAGGTCTTTGGATCTCTACCCATACGCGCTGTTCCCATTTCGTGGATTCCATTTCCAAAAATGTAGCCATTGTCATAGGTCTTCACATTTTTGAATCCTGCTACTTCGAGCATTTCTGCAGCATCATTCATCATGTCCACACGCATTTTCTTCTCGTTTTCTTTGATTTCCGCACTCATCACAAGGGCTTCCATTCCCCACTTGTCTTTCACGGTATCGCTGAGTTTAATCATGTTTTCGTGGTAGGGAAGAATCTCTCCAAAGGCAGTGATTCCCATAGACCATGGTCCTGGTTCGGTAAGTGCCTCTTTCATTGGGCCACCTAATCCTAGTTCGGCCACATCTCTACTCCATCCACTGCGGCTGGCACCTCCTTGGTAACCAAAGCCTCGGATGTAATCCCGCTTATCACCATTCACATTTCGGAAGCGTGGGATGTACAATCCAGTAGGGCGCTTTCCAAAGTAATACTTGTCGTCAAAACCCTCGTAGGTACCGTTGGCACCCAAGCGGAAATGGTGATCCATAATGTTGTGTCCCAATTCGCCGGAGCTAGAACCCAATCCACCTGGCCAGATATCTGTAGCGCTACGCATCAGAATGGCCGTTGAAGCGATGGTGGAGGCGCAGAGGAAAATGATTTTTGCGGAAAACTCAATGGTTTCGTTGGTCTGACCATCTACAACTTCTACGCCAGTAGCTTTTTGGCTGTCTTTGTCGTAGATCAGCTTTCGTACAATAGACCAAGGGCGAAGGGTAAGTTTGCCGGTAGCCATGGCTGCAGGCAGGGTAGAAGCCTGAGTGGAGAAATAGCCTCCAAACGGACAACCCAGCGAGCACTTGTTGCGGTATTGGCATCCAGGGCGTCCAGGTAGTGGCAGCGTGGTGTTGGCAGGTCTGCCGATGATCCAGGTTCTCGCTCCTTTGTAGTGATCTTTGATTTTGGCCGTGCCAGCTTCTTCTACACAGTTCATCGGCATCGGTGGCTGAAATTCTCCATCTGGCAAAACGTCTAGGCCTTCCTTGGATCCGGATACCCCAATGAATTTCTCCACATAGCTGTACCAAGGTGCGATGTCCTTGTAGCGGATTGGCCAATCCACCGCGATGCCGTCTTTGGCATTGGCTTCAAAGTCCATTTCCGACCAGCGGTAGGATTGTCTACCCCAAAGTAAGGAACGACCTCCTACTTGATAGCCTCTAAACCAGTTGAATGGTTTTTCTTCCACATAAGGGGAATCGCTTTCGTGCGCCCACCAATCCAGGTTTAGCTCGTTGAGCACATAATCCCGCTGTAGGACAGGATGCTTGCCAAGTAGCTCTTGGGTTCTACGTCCTCTATGGGGTACTTCCCAGGGTGGGAGTGTCGCAGATTTGTAATCTTTTACGTGCTCGACATTGGGACCTCTTTCAAGAAGAAGTACACGAAGGCCCTTCTCAGTAAGCTCTTTTGCAGCCCAACCGCCACTAATTCCTGACCCAACTACAATTGCGTCATACGCTTCATTTGCCATATTCTGTTTTTATTTTTTTTCGTTATACATCGCAAACCTGCACGGCATGGCCTAGTGCAGCAATTTTATCTTCTCCCTTTGGTAGAAATTCATGGGAAACATAGCCTTTGAAACCCGAATCTACAATAGCTTGCATGATGGGCGGGTAATTTATTTCTTGGCTTTCATCCAAATCATTTCTTCCTGGGTTTCCAGCTGTGTGGTAATGCCCAAAGTATTGGTGGTTGTTTCGGATGGTACGAATGATGTCTCCCTCGTCAATTTGCATGTGGTAGATGTCAAAGAGGAGCTTGAAGTTTTCGCTTCCCACTCGCTTGCAAAGTTCGATCCCCCAAGCAGACTTATCACACATGTAATCCTTGTGATCTACCCGGCTATTCAGCAATTCCATGGTGAGGATCACTCCGTGCTTTTCTGCTTGGCTAAGGATCTTTTTAATTCCGATTTCGCAGTTTTTCATGCCAGTTTCATCGTCCATGCCGCGTCGATTACCTGAAAAGGCAATGATGTTCTTGTAGCCTGCCTTTTGAACTAAAGGGATCAACTCCAGGTAATTTTTTTCTAGCTGCGCATGAAATTTGGGTTCATTGAAGCCGTCCGCAATTCCGAGTTCGGCACCGTTGCACATGGAGCAGTGGATGTCGTATTTTTTGAGGAGTTCCCAGTTGGCAGGACTGATCAAGTCAATGGCACCTACCCCTACGGATTTGATTTGGGCGCAGAGCTCTTCCAAACTAAGTGGGCGCATGGACCAGGCGCAAACGCCGTGGTTGATGTTGCCTTTGAGTGAAGGCGCTCCCTTTTCTTTGAAATCAAAAGAAGCAAGGGACCCCATGGCTGCTCCGCCAAGGATCATTTTTTTGAAGGAATCGCGTCTTCCTGAATTGAAAGTCATGTTGTGTAGGGGTTAGTTTGGGCTTTTTATTTTTTCTGGTTTGAAAACAGCTATGAAAAATAGGAAAACCAAGCCGGAAATCCCAGCGGGAATCAACCAAATTGATTTCCAATCGTGTACTCCCTCTTGAATGAGGTAGAAATTGGAAATTTGCCCTGCCACCCAAAATCCAAGACCCATCCCTATTCCATAGGTGGCGAGCGTGATTAATCCTTGTGCGGCGGACTTGTATTTTTTCCCCGCATGGGCATCGGTATAAATTTGTCCGCTGACAAAAAAGAAGTCGTAACAAATGCCATGCAGGATGATGCCTGCAAGTAGCATCCAAGTTCCACCTTCAGTATCTCCAAAGGCAAAGAATAGGTAACGGATGACCCAGGCCAGCATGGCTACAGCAAGTGTATTTTTTAAGCCAAAGCGAGTGAAGAAAAACGGAAGAGCCAGCAGAAATAAAACTTCAGATACCTGTCCCATTGCCATTTTTCCAGTTGAGTTTTCCACGCCCAGCTCCGTCAAGAAAGGGCTGGCATTTTGGTAGTAGAAGGCCAAGGGAATGCAGATGAGGATGGAAGAAAGAAAGAAGATTGCATAGTTTCTATGCGCAAGCAGACGAAGGGCATCCAGCCCAAAGGCCTCTTTCCATTGGAAGGCACCACCTGATTTGGCTTGCGGGGGAGTACTAGGCAGGGTAAAGCTGTAAATACCGAGCAGTAGCGATGCTCCAGCTGCCAACTTCCAGGTATTTTGGAGTAGGCCAACTGCCAATCCCTCTTGGCTATCCCAGGCTAAAGCGGAGATTAAAAATCCTGCCACAATCCAGCCAATTGTTCCCCAAATCCGCACCCCTGAAAATTCTTTTTCAGGCTGTTGCATTTGGTTGAAGGAGATGGAATTGACCAGAGCGAGGGTGGGCATGAATAGAATCATGTACGCCAAAAGGATGGGGAAAAAAGAAGCAAAATCTACCGCCTGGTGAAGTTGATAGAGTAGGAGGGCTCCGACAAGATGGATGGCACCTAAGATTTTTTGTGCTTGAAAATAGCGATCTGCGATAAGGCCTACCAAAAATGGGGCGAGGATGGCGCCCAAGGACTGGGTAGTAAATGCCAGAGAGATATCCTGGTCTTTCGCTTGGATGTTGGAACCAAGAAAAGTACCCATGGTCACATACCAAGAGCCCCACACAAAAAACTCGAGGAACATCATCAGCGAAAGTCTAATCTTAACAAAAAGGGGCATAAGCTGCGAGGGGTTAGGTTTGTGCTGTTTTTTTGGAAGGAAAATTTAAAATTTTGATGTTTTTGCAGTAGTTTACCCATCTTCTTTGAGAATCTAAAGAAAGAGACCAAAAAGTTTTGTTTGAGCCGTTCATAGAACAGTCAGACTGCTGGTCATAAAACCGCTGTTTTCAGGAAGGAAAGCACGAAATTTCAAGTAAAACCTGGTTTAAATTTTAACACTAGATCCAATCTAATTTAGTACCCATGTCGACTACAAAAAAATTGAAACTTGGCCTCGTTGGAGGTGGACCCGGCTCATTTATTGGAGCGATTCACTTGAACGGTGCCTTGATGGACGGAATGTTTGAATTGGTGTGCGGCGCCTTCAGTTCCGACCCCGCCAAATCCACCCAAAAGGGCAAAGAACTTCGACTCGATCCTTCCCGTGTGTATGGAAGCTACGACGAGATGTTTGCCAAAGAATCCCAGCTACCCGAGGGAGAGCGAATGGATGTGGTGGCCATTGTGACGCCCAACAACATGCATTTTGACCCTACGGCCAAGGCCTTGCAACATGGATTCCATGTGGCTTTGGACAAGCCCTTGACGCTCAACTATGCAGAAGCCCAAGCATTGTATCACATCGTAAGCCAATCCAAGCAACGCTTTTTGTTGACCCATACCTACACGGGCTACCCGATGATCAAGCAGGCGCGACAGATGGTGCAGGAAGGGATGATTGGTAAGGTTCGAAAAGTCTATGTGGAATACCCACAGGGATGGCTTTACAAGCTCCTTGAAACAGAGAACAACAAGCAGGCAGAATGGAGAACCGATCCGAAAAGAAACGGTTTGGCCGGATGCATGGGAGATATTGGGACGCATGCCTTCAACATGGTTGAGTATGT
Source organism: Algoriphagus sp. (assembly GCA_044353615.1). GTDB lineage: Bacteria > Bacteroidota > Bacteroidia > Cytophagales > Cyclobacteriaceae > Algoriphagus. Next base: position 6,468 of record JBILBQ010000108.1, read on the forward strand.
CACTGGCGAAAAGGTGTCTCAAATCTGCGCAGACCTTTACATTAAGATTGAAGGGCGGCCTATCGATGACGATGGAGTGGTGTTGCTTCGCTTTGAAAATGGTGCCTCCGGGGTACTGATGGCTTCACAAACCGATACGGGCTGTGAAAACAACCTAAAAATCAGAGTATATGGGGAAAAAGGAGGCTTGGAATGGGAGCAGGAGTTGAATAATTCACTTACCGTTCGCTTCCCGAATGTTCCAGCTCAAATTTACCGAGCAGGCACAGGATACTTAGGTTCCTTGGCACAAGAAAATACCCGCACCCCTGCAGGACATCCGGAAGGATATGTGGAGGCCTTTGCCAATTTGTATCGCAATTTTGCCCGCTGCATCTATGCGGATCGGGAAGGAACTACTCCGAAATGGGAGTGGGAGGATTACCCCGGCATCGAGGATGGCATCCGTGGCATGGCTTTCATCGACCATGTGTTGCGTAGCACTGAGTCGGAGCAAAAGTGGACTCCATTTATCGTAGAAAAATAAATTTAAACTCAAACCCAAAAACCAATGAAAACAATCAAAGGCCCAGGTATTTTTCTCGCACAATTTGCAGGAGATGCTGCCCCTTTTAACAATTTAAAGAACATCTGCCAGTACATGGCAGGTTTGGGATACAAAGCCGTACAGATTCCTTCTTGGGATGGACGCATGATCGACTTGCAAAAAGCTGCCGAGAGCAAAACCTATGCGGACGAGATCAAAGGAATTGTAGCAGATTCTGGCATGGAGATTTCCGAATTGTCTACGCACCTACAAGGACAGTTGGTGGCGGTACATCCTGCATACAACGAACTATTTGATGGCTTTGCGCCTGCAAATCTCAAGGGAGATCTGAAAGGAAAGTCGGCATGGGCTACGCAGCAACTGAAGTATGCAGCCAAGGCTTCTGCCAATTTGGGGCTGAATGCACACGCTACGTTCTCTGGAGCCTTGATGTGGCATACGGTCTATCCTTGGCCACAGCGCCCTGCGGGATTGGTGGAAACAGGCTTTACCGAGCTGGCCAACCGATGGATGCCCATCTTGAATGCTTTTGATGAGGTGGGTGTGGATGTGTGTTACGAACTGCACCCAGGTGAGGATTTGCACGATGGAATTACCTTCGAAATGTTCTTAGAGAAAGTAGGAGGCCATAAGCGCGCCAACATTCTCTACGATCCAAGCCATTTTGTATTGCAGTGCTTGGATTACTTGCAGTTTATTGACTTTTACCACGAGCGCATCAAAATGTTCCACGTCAAGGATGCGGAATTTAACCCAACTGGAAAGCAGGGCGTATATGGCGGATTCCAAGGATGGGTGGAGCGTGCAGGCAGATTTAGATCTTTAGGCGATGGCCAGGTTGATTTTGCAGGAATATTTAGCAAACTTTCGCAATACAATTACAGCGGATGGGCCGTGTTGGAATGGGAGTGTGCGATCAAACATCCGGAGCAGGGTGCTGCAGAAGGAGCGCCATTCATAGACTCACACCTCATTCGAGTTACTGAAAAGGCCTTTGATGACTTTGCCGGTACAGGTGCGGATGAGGCATTTAATAGAAGAGTATTAGGAATTTAAATCGATAACCAAATCAAACCAATGAAACTAAATTTATTA
>JBILBQ010000109.1:0-8032 GCA_044353615.1 Algoriphagus sp.
GCCTCCTATCTATTTTTAGTAAAATGACATATTTCGATTGAAAAATTGCCATTTTAGATACTGATTCGATAAAAAATTACTCAAAAATTAGATGTGATCTCAAAAAATTGAAAATAATGTAAATCAGTAGAATATTTGGAAAGAGGTATTTATTTCCACTTTTTAACTTATTGAAGTTGGTGTTACTCTTTTTTAAGAAATTTAATGTTGTAAAAAATAATTTTTCCCAATTTAAATAACTGCTAAAAGGAATTGCAAAAGAATTAAATATTGTAAGTCTCGGCATAGATTTTTATTATTGTAAGTCGGATAGCCGTCCTCGTTTCTTTTCCTGACCTCATGACCTATTTTAAATTCCTTCTCCTGCGATTTAGCATTCTCATCTCTATTTCCAAGTGAGGCACTAGACCATAGATAGAACCCTATACTTTCTAAAGTGCCTTCATCCAACGAGGCACTTTTTTTATTTCACGTACCATGACCCAAAATCCACTCAAAAAATACAGCTGGGAAATCAGTGACAACCCCGAGCATCCGGCAGGAATGGCGATGTTGTACGCCACTGGCATGTCTGACAAAAAAATGAAGCAGCCCTTCGTAGGCATCGCAAGTTGCGGCTACGAGAGTAATCCCTGCAACATGCACCTGAATGACTTTGCTGCACATATCAAAGCTTCCTCCCAAGAAGAAGAGTTGACAGGGTTGGTATTTAATACAATTGGAATATCCGATGGAACCTCCATGGGAACCTTGGGGATGCGTTATTCTTTGGTTTCTAGAGAAATTATTGCCGATTCCATCGAATCCTTTGTTCTTGGACATTCATTCGATGCCTGTGTGGCCGTAGCCGGCTGCGATAAAAATATGCCCGGCGCCATCATTGGAATGCTCCGGATCAATCGCCCCAGCATCATGGTCTATGGCGGTACCATTGCATCTGGGCTTTACAAAGGAGAAAAACTCAACATCGTCTCAGCTTTTGAGGCATTTGGTAAAAAAATTCAAGGCACCATTTCCCCAGAAGACTACGACGGAGTGATTCGTAATGCCTGTCCTGGTGCAGGTGCTTGCGGTGGTATGTATACTGCCAACACCATGTCTTCCGCTATCGAAGCATTGGGTATGTCCCTGCCGTACTCGGCATCAAATCCCGCCAATTCCCCTGAGAAATTACGAGAGTGCCGAGATGTCAACCATTTCCTCCGCATTCTTTTGGAAATGGATCTGAAGCCTAAAGATATTGTCACGCGCAAAAGCATAGAAAACGCCGTTCGGGTAGCCATCGCTCTTGGAGGTAGCACGAATGCAGTTCTCCATTTGTTGGCGATCGCCCGCACTGCAGGCGTGAACTTTACCCTTCAGGATTTCAAAGAGCTCAATGGAAAAACCCCCATGATCGGAGACTTCAAGCCTTCGGGCAAATTCCTTATGGAGGACCTTCATGAGCAAGGTGGATTGCCTGCATTTATGAAGTACTTTTTAGAAAAAGGCTATTTGCATGGTGACTGCATGACCGTTACTGGCAAGACTTTGGCCGAGAATCTAGAAAAGGTGGAGGCGCTATTGCCTTCCCAAGTGAATGTGATCCATCCAGTAGAAACTCCCATCAAAACCACCGGCCACCTCTGCATCTTGGATGGAAACCTCGCTCCCGAGGGAGCGGTTGCAAAAATAACCGGGAAAGAAGGAAGGGTATTTACTGGTCCTGCAAAGGTGTTTGACTCCGAGTTGGAAGCCAATAATGCCATTCGTGACCATCAGGTCCAAGCAGGTGATGTGGTCGTAATTCGTAATGTAGGCCCTAAAGGCGCCCCAGGTATGCCAGAAATGCTGAAGCCAACCTCCATGATCATTGGGGCGGGCCTAGGCGCGGATGTGGCCTTGATTACGGATGGAAGATTTTCTGGAGGTACCCACGGCTTTGTGGTTGGGCACGTAACGCCCGAAGCCTGGTGCGGTGGCCCCATTGGCTTATTGAAGGATGGAGACCTAATCACCATCGATACCGACAGCCAAAGTCTTCAGGTAGCGGTAACGGAAGAAGAATTTGCCAAGCGAAAGACGACCTGGTCACCCAAGCCAATTGAGGGCCTTCAAGGCACACTCAAAAAGTACAACAAACTTGTTGCAACCGCCTCTGAAGGTTGCGTTACTGATAAATTTTAAGGTCATGGAAACCAAGATGAGAGGTGCTGACATCGTCATTCGTTCGCTGATAGCAGAGCAAGCGGAACTTATCTTTGGCTACCCTGGTGGAGCAATTATGCCCGTCTATGACGCGCTATATGACTACCAAGATCAAATCAAACACGTGCTCACTCGACACGAACAAGGAGCCATCCATGCTGCTCAAGGCTATGCACGGATTTCTGGCAAGGTGGGCGTTTGTTTAGCTACCTCGGGCCCTGGAGCCACCAACTTGATTACAGGTCTCGCCGATGCACAGATCGATAGCACGCCATTAGTTTGCATCACAGGTCAGGTAGCTGCTCATCTCTTGGGAACAGATGCTTTTCAAGAAACTGATGTGATGGGAATTTCAATGCCAGCTACCAAGTGGAACTTTCAAGTGAGGCGGGCAGCAGATATTGCACCTGCCATTGCCAAGGGCTTTTTTATTGCCCGTTCCGGAAGACCTGGGGCCGTCTTGATTGACATTACCAAAAACGCACAGGTGGAATTGGGCGAATTCAACTACCAGCCTTGCCAAGAATTCCGCTCCTACAAAACCCATTATCCAATCGCAGACACAAGTATACTGCAGGCCGCAGCTCTCCTCAACGGAGCGGAACGCCCTTACTTACTTTTTGGGCAGGGAGTGATTTTGGGTAAAGCTGAAGCGGAGCTCAAGTTCTTCTTAGATAAATCTGGAATCCCTGCCGCGTCTACCCTGCTGGGCTCAGGAGCACTTTCCCAAGAGCATCCCAACTATGTTGGAAAGCTAGGGATGCATGGCAACTATGCCCCCAACCTGCTGACCAATCAATGCGATGTCCTGGTAGCCGTAGGCATGCGTTTTGACGATCGCGTTACGGGCGATTTGTCTCGCTATGCCAAGCAAGCCAAAGTCATCCACCTTGAGTTGGACCCCTCTGAAATCAATAAAAACGTAAAAGCTGATGTTGCCGTACTTGGGGACTGCAAGGAAAGCTTGGCCAAACTGACCGAAGCCATTGCTGCCAAAAAGCACGATGCTTGGATGGCGAAATTTCGGGCCCTTGAGCAACAAGAAAATGAAGCAGTAGTCCAGCATGACCTGATGCCTACCAAAGTAGGATTGACCATGGGAGAAGCAATTCACCAGATCAACCGCTACAAGGCTGACGATGCGGTACTCGTCACCGATGTGGGTCAGCACCAGATGATCGCCTGGCGGTATTTCAACTATAAAAAAACCCGAACCCAGGTGACTTCAGGAGGATTGGGCACGATGGGTTTTGCACTGCCTGCTGCCCTAGGTGCACAGCTCCATGATTATTCCCGACAAGTGGTCTGTGTGGTAGGGGATGGAGGAATCCAAATGACCATCCAGGAACTGGGTACCATCATGCAAACCAAGGCCCCTGTCAAAATCGTCCTGCTCAACAACAACTACTTGGGCATGGTACGGCAGTGGCAACAAATGTTTTTTGACAAGCGCTATTCCTTCACCGAATTAGATAACCCCGACTTCATCAAGCTTGCGGAAGCTTATGGCATCAAAGCCAAAAAAGTAAGCGATCGAGCTGACCTTGCTGAAGCGGTAGAAGACATGTTTATTCACGATGGCCCATTCTTCCTAGAGGTTGTGGTGGAGAAAGAAGACAATGTATTCCCCATGATTGCCACCGGCTGTTCGGTAGAAGAGGTTCGACTCAATTAATTACGCCCTATGAAACGCTACACGATCTTCGTTATCACCGAAAATTTTATTGGGATTCTCAATCGGATCACAATCATTTTTACCCGTAGGGGTATCAATATCGATGCACTAACTGCCTCGGAAAGCCGGATCCCAGGTGTACACCGCATCACCATCGAAGTGACCGTGACCGAGGAAACAGTCATCCAGCTGGTCAATCAAATTGAAAAAATCATCGATGTAATCAAGGCTTTTCATCATGAAGATACCGGCGTTGTGTACCAAGAATTGGCCTTATACAAGATTCCCGTGTCCCGCTTAGATGGGGGATTGGAAAAAATTATTAGAGATCACCATGCCAAAATTATTGCAGCAGAACCTGATTTTGTAGTTTTGGAACTGACTGGGCACAAGGAAAAAACACGAGAACTTCTCGAAATACTCAAAGGATACGGCATTCTTGAATTTGCCCGTTCCGGAAGGGTGGCCGTCGCCAAGCGCATGCTTACCATTGACTCTTTTGTCAACTAAACTCAACCTAAAAATCTATTCTTAAAATTTTCTACTATGAAATTGAAATTTGGAAACGTTGAAGAAAACGTAGTAACCCGAGAGGAGTTCCCCTTAGAAAAAGCTAGAGAAGTACTTAAAGACGAAGTGATTGCAGTTATTGGCTATGGCGTGCAAGGTCCTGGTCAAGCGCTTAACCTCCGTGACAACGGCTTCAAAGTGATTGTAGGCCAGCGAAGTGGTTCCAAGACCTGGGACAAAGCCATCGCCGATGGCTGGGTACCTGGAGAAACGCTATTTGAAATTGAGGAAGCCTGTTCTCGTGGTACTATCCTTCAATTTTTACTTTCCGATGCTGGGCAAATCGCCTTGTGGCCTACGCTTAAAAAATACCTGACTCCAGGAAAAGCCCTTTATTTCTCCCATGGTTTTGGGATTACCTACAAGGAAAAAACAGGGATTATTCCTCCTGCAGATGTAGATGTGATTTTGGTGGCTCCGAAAGGTTCCGGTACTTCGCTTCGACGCATGTTTGTGGAAGGTAGAGGACTCAACTCTTCCTATGCCATTTTCCAAGATGGAACAGGCAAAGCAAAAGACCGCGTGGTAGCGCTGGGCATTGGTGTTGGATCGGGCTACTTGTTTGAAACTGATTTTTACCGTGAAGTAACTTCTGATTTGACCGGAGAGCGTGGCACTTTGATGGGAGCTATCCAAGGTATTTTTGCAGCGCAGTACGAGGTGCTTCGCGCCAATGGCCATACTCCTTCCGAGGCATTCAATGAGACCGTGGAAGAATTGACCCAATCCTTGATGCCCCTAGTAGCGGAAAATGGAATGGACTGGATGTATGCCAACTGCTCTACTACCGCACAGCGAGGAGCTTTGGATTGGTGGAAGCCTTTCAGAGATGCAACCAAGCCAGTATTTGAAGCGCTTTATCAGTCTGTTAAGTCTGGAGCAGAAGCTCAAAAATCAATCGATTCCAATTCCAAGCCGGATTACAGAGAGAAATTGGAAGTAGAACTTGCCCAGCTTCGAGATTCAGAAATGTGGCAAGCAGGAGCAGTCGTACGACAATTGAGACCAGAGAATAATTAATCTACCCAAACCATCAGGTCATGAGCGAAAAGCTATGGATATTCGATACCACCCTTAGAGATGGGGAGCAAGTGCCGGGATGTCAACTCAACACCCAAGAGAAAATCACGGTGGCCAAGGCCCTGGAGGCACTGGGAGTGGATATCATTGAAGCTGGTTTTCCTATTTCTAGTCCTGGAGATTTTAACTCCGTGGTAGAAATTTCCAAAGCAGTATCTAACCCAATCATCTGTGCTCTTTCTCGCGCCGTTGAAAAAGACATCGAAGTAGCAGCTGCATCCCTTCAATACGCTAAAAAAGGGCGTATTCATACGGGTATCGGAGTTTCTCCCTACCACATTCAATTCAAGCTCCGTTCCACCCCTGAGGACATCATCAAACGAGGAGTCGCTGCTGTTAAGTTTGCCAAGCGATTTGTGGAGGATGTGGAATTTTACGCCGAAGATGCTGGTCGCGCGGAGTCCGACTTCCTTTGCAAAATAATTGAAGAAGTCATCAAAGCAGGAGCAACAGTAGTCAACATTCCCGATACCACGGGCTATTGCTTGCCAGAACAATATGGTGCCATTATCTCTAGCTTAAAAAACCGAGTTCCCAACATCGACCGAGCCATCATTGCTACGCACTGCCATAACGACCTAGGTATGGCTACGGCCAACACGGTAGCGGGAGTGCAGCAAGGCGCTCGCCAGGTAGAAGTGACTATCAATGGAATCGGTGAGCGTGCAGGAAACACCTCCTTGGAAGAGGTGGTGATGGCCATCAAATGCCATCAATCTATCCCTGTTCACACGGAAATAGTGACTCCAAAAATCTACCACACCAGCCGACTGGTGTCCAAGTTGATGAACATGCCGGTGCAGCCCAACAAAGCAATTGTGGGTAGAAATGCATTTGCACATTCTTCAGGAATTCACCAGGATGGCGTCCTGAAGCATCGAGAAAATTACGAGATCATAGATCCCAAGGATGTAGGCATTGCAGAATCTACCATCGTCTTAACCGCAAGGTCTGGAAGAGCAGCACTCAAGCACCACCTAGATGCTTTGGGTGTGGAGCTCGAAGGTGATGCCTTGCGGGAAGTGTACGAAGCCTTTTTACTTCTTGCGGATACCAAACGGGATATCACCAGAAAGGACCTATTGGAGCTGGTGGGTAAATTCATCGACGAATCCAATTTCATCGAGTTGGAACACGTACACTACTCCTCGGATGGAGAGGCAACCGCAGAAGTAACGCTCAAAGTAGGAAACGCACTTCAGGTGGCTACCGCTTCGGGCGTAGGGCCAGTGGATGCGGTATTGAAAGCCATCGAAACCATTGTACAGCCTCAAGTGGAGCTGGAGGAGTTTCTCATTCAAGCCATGACCCAAGGAAGTGACGATGTGGCCAAGGTGCACATGCGTTTGATCAAGTCGGACAAGCCCTACTATGGCTTTGCTTCCAACCAAGATATTGTACTCGCTTCTGCGCAAGCATTTGTCGATGCACTCAACAAAATTCCAGTCAAAGAATACGCGACTGCTTAATTATGGAAAAGAATACTTTATTTGATAAAATCTGGGATGCACACGTAGTCAAATCCGTGCCTGCTGGTCCCGATGTGTTTTTTATAGACAAGCACTTTATTCATGAAGTGACCTCTCCGGTAGCTTTTCTCAATTTGGAGAAAAGAGGCATCGGCGTCAAGTATCCCCACCGGACCATCGCTACCCCAGATCACAATGTGCCTACGGTAGATCAGGACCAAACCATCAAGGACAAGCTTTCGCGTATGCAGGTAGAAAGGCTGCGCGAAAATTGTGCGAAGTACGGCATTGAACTCCATGACCTGGGCTCTGCACACCACGGTATCGTACACGTCATCGGCCCAGAATTGGGAGTTACCCAGCCCGGAATGACTATTGTCTGCGGGGATTCCCATACTTCCACCCACGGTGCTTTTGGTGCCATTGCTTTTGGTATCGGTACCTCCGAAGTGGAGATGGTGCTGGCCACCCAATGCATCATGCAGTCCAAGGCCAAGAAAATGCGAATTTCTGTAGAGGGTACCCTGGGCAAAGGAGTGACCTCCAAGGACATTATTCTGTACATCATCTCTAAAATATCTGCAGCTGGAGCCACAGGCTACTTTGTGGAATATGCGGGTTCAGCGATCCAAAGTTTATCCATGGAAGCGCGTATGACCATTTGCAACATGTCCATCGAGATGGGCGCGCGTGGGGGACTGATTGCCCCAGATGAAACCACCTTTGCCTACCTGAAGGGGAAACAATATGCACCTGAGGGTGCGGATTGGGAGAAGGCAGTTGCTTACTGGAAAACTTTGAAAACCGACGATGGGGCAATTTTTGACAAGGAACTGGTATTTGAAGCGGCAGATATCGAGCCGATGATTACTTATGGAACTAACCCAGGGATGGGAATCAAAGTATCAGGGACGATTCCATCCACCCAAGGAATGGAAGGGTCGAATAAGACCTCCTACCTGAAATCACTCGACTACATGGGCTTTGCTCCCGGTGAAGCAGTGAAGGGAAAGTTGGTGGATTACGTGTTTGTAGGTTCCTGCACCAACGG
>JBILBQ010000110.1:0-7977 GCA_044353615.1 Algoriphagus sp.
CCTGAGCTTCCGTAAATCCTTCGATTTTACCCAGCTCCTTGGTGTGGTGTGCTGCAGTAGCTACCATTTCCTCCATCAATTCATCTGCATCCACTACCGTTCCTTCTCTGGACTTCATTTTGCCAGTGGGAAGGTCTACCATGCCATAGGAGAGGTGGTACAGACCAGGTCCATAAGAACGGCCTAGTTTCCGCATGATTTTGAACAAGACATCAAAGTGGTAATCTTGCTCATTTCCAACTACATATACTGATTTGTTGATCTGGTGATCCTGGTATTTTAGATCGGCAGTTCCCATGTCTTGGGTGATGTAAACCGAAGTGCCATTTCCTCGCAATACGAGTTTTTCGTCCAGTCCCTCATCCGTAAGGTCTACCCAAACCGAGCCATTCTCCTTTTTGAAAAACACCCCTTTGGAAAGGCCCTCTTCTACAATATCCTTGCCAAGCAGGTAGGTATTGGATTCGTAATAGGTGACATCAAAGTCAACGCCCATCCGCTTGTAGGTAGCATCAAAGCCTGCATATACCCAGCCGTTCATTTTGCTCCAGAGCTCGATCACTTCTGGGTCATGATCCTCCCATTTGCGGAGCATTTCTTGTGCTTCGAGTAGGAGAGGAGCATTTTTCTTAGCATCCTCCTCGGATTGTCCCCCTTCCATCAACCCTTTTTGCTGGGCTTTGTAGTGGCTGTCAAATAACACATAATACTTGCCAGCCAAGTGATCTCCTTTGAGACCTGATGAGGCCGGTGATTCGCCATTTCCAAAATGCTGGTAAGCCACCATGGACTTGCAGATGTGGATGCCTCGGTCATTGACTAGATTTGCCTTAACTACCTCATATCCAGAAGCTTTGAGCAGCTCAGCAACTGAGTAACCTAGAAAATTATTTCTCAAGTGACCTAAGTGGAGCGGTTTGTTGGTATTGGGGGAAGAATACTCCACCATTACTTTTTGGCCATTGCTTGGAAGCTGACCAAAGCTAGGAGAGGAATATACCTGTTTGAATAGAGTGATCCACTCTTCTTGTGCAACCACCAGATTCAAAAATCCTTTGACCACATTGAAATCTTTCACTGCGGCTACCTCAGTTTTCAAGTAATTGCCCAGTTGGGTAGCAGTAGCTTCAGGACTGAGTTGCGATTGCTTCAAAAAAGGAAAGACAACGAAAGTGTAGCTACCCTCAAATTCTTTCTTGGTGGGAGCCAAGCTAAGCTGTTCCAAAGGAATAGTTGCTTGAAAACAGGAAGCAAAAGCATCTTGAATGCCCTTGAGAATGGAATCTTGAAAATTCATGGTATCGAAGTTTACCCAGATAAAGTTAGTTCGCTATCCTACTCTAAATCCAATGGACTAGCATCCCTCATCTGCGGTGCAACAAATTTAAGACGGCTTCTTGTAATATGTGGCACCACTGTACATAATAACAAAAAAAAGTCTGAGCAGCTGGGTTTGATTAAATCTCTAAATCAGGATAAAAAGGGTTCTAATTTTTAATTAAAAATTATTCACCAATGATTTTGTAGTAATCTCTAACACCTCGAATGCAATTTCTGCCATGGTATTTTCGGTATCCAGGGTTGGATTTACTTCCACGATCTCCCAGCAGCAAACTCGCTTGTCCTTGATGAGTTCTGCATTCAATTGGATAGCTTCTTCTACAGTCAATCCATTCGGCACAGGAGTCCCTGTTCCAAGGGATATGGAAGGATCTAAGCTATCAACATCAAAGGAAATGTAGAGTTGATCACAGTCCTTCAAGAGTTCAAGTGCTTGCTTGGCAACTTCCAGAACGCCCAGCTCTCGGACTATTTCGGTAGTGAAATTCATGATTCCAAATTTCGCTATCAGTGAATTTTCTGGTTCTTCGGTATCACGAACCGAAATGTAGACAATATCCTTGGGGTCAATTTTTGGAGAATCTCCACCAATTTTCTTGATTCGATCCCAGTAGGCACGAGTCTCTTGGGAAGGCTGATTGAGTTGGCAGTCTAGGTTGTCCAAGTGAGCTGCCATAGCGAGTGGCATGCCGTGCATGTTGCCCGAGGGTGTGGTGTAGGGGGTGTGGAGATCTGCATGTGCATCGATCCAGATCACACCCAATCGCTTATCAGGATTGGCGCTTTTGATGCCCATGATCGTTCCTGCTGCTGTGCTGTGGTCTCCAGCCAGGATGATGGGAAATTTCTTTTCTAAACGGAGTGATTCAATCGTAGATGCCACATTCTTAACTACCTGGTACACACCGTCGATGTAGTTGGCATGGGGATGATTGTTGCCTTTCCAAAGAAAATTATTTGCATCCGGCACATGGATGGGTTCAAATTGGGAGAAAAAGTTAGACTTTTTGTCTAGGCTGGCGATTTTGAGGGCGTCCACTCCCAAGCTTGCTCCACGGGTGCCGGCAGCAATTTCGGAACGAACTTCTACCAATTTAATCTTTCTCATCGCTAAGCTATAGTTGGGTTTTTTCTAGGGGTAAATCTACTGAAAAGGCCTTAAAAACCGTGGATCTTTAGGTTAAAACAATTTTTGTTTTCTTTCCTTTAATGAAAAGCTAGGTGAGCTTATCGCTTCTAAATTTGATTTTTTATAGCTGTCTTTTGTTACCCAAATGTTTCATTTTTTTTAAATAAAAATTAGCCTAAGAATTTGTGGGTCAAAACTTTGGTAAGCGTCAATAAAAGCGCAATTTTTGCAGCCTTATTTACATCCTTAGCCCATTTTGGTAGATGAATAGATACATTGATTTGATCCAGCAAACCTTTGATTTTCCAACCAAAGAGTTTACGGTGGAAGACAACCAACTTTACTTCAACGGGGTAAACCTGATGGAGATCATAGAAACCTATGGTACTCCTTTGAAGTTGACCTATCTGCCCAAAATTTCTGAGAATATTCAGCACGCGAAGACCTTCTTCAAAAATGCGATGGAGACGCATAACTATAAGGGGAAGTATACCTACTGCTACTGCACCAAATCTTCGCATTTCAGCTTTGTTCTGGATGAGGCTTTAAAAAATGACATTCACATTGAGACTTCCTCCACCTTCGATATTCCTTTGGTGCGGAGCTTGTATGCCAAAGGAAAAATCCGGAAGGATACCTATATCATATGCAATGGGTTTAAACGGGAAAAATACAAGCAGTACATCACTGAACTACTCAACGATGGCTTTGTCAATTGCATTCCGATCCTCGATAACCTTACTGAAATAGATTATTACCTCGAGCATGTCACCGTTCCTTTTCAGGTAGGAATCCGAATTGCTTCAGATGAGGAGCCAAAATTTGGATTTTACACCTCCCGGTTAGGAGTTCGCTACAACGACATCATCTCCTTGTACGAGGAAAAAATCAAGAATAATCCGCAGGTGAGCCTCAAGATGCTTCACTTTTTCATCAACTCAGGCATCAAGGACACGGCGTACTATTGGTCTGAATTGACCCGCTTTATTCAGAAGTATGTGGAGTTGAAGCGAGTGGCACCGAGTTTGGACTCCATGGACATCGGAGGAGGCTGGCCTATCAAAACCAACGTGTTTTTTGACTACGACTACCAGTACATGGCTGATCAAATTGTCAAAAATATCAAGTGGATGTGTGCCAAGAATAATACCACTGAACCAAACATCTTCACCGAATTCGGAAGCTACACTGTAGGAGAAAGTGGTGCGGTGTTGTATTCCGTTTTAGAGGAGAAACTTCAGAACGACAAGGAATTGTGGTACATGATTGATGGTTCCTTTATCACGCAATTGCCAGATAGCTGGGGATTGAACCAGAAATACATCATGCTTGCTGTCAACAACTGGGAGGAAGATTACCACAACATCTCCTTGGGGGGTTTGACTTGCGATAGCATGGACTATTACAATTCAGAAGCGCACCAATTCAATATCTACTTGCCTAAAATCGAGGAGAAGAAGAAGCAATACATAGGCTTTTTCCATACGGGTGCCTACCAAGAATCCTTGGGTGGATACGGGGGAATACAACATTGCTTAATCCCAGCACCCAAACACGTGCTAATCGATCGAGATGAATCTGGCGAAGTTCGACACTGGCTGTTTGCTGAGGATCAGAAAGAGGAAAATATGCTGAAGATCTTAGGCTACTAAAAAAAAAGACCGCTTCGGTGGTCTTTTTTTTAGGGCTTATTTTGCCGTGTCCTTGACTGGAAAGAGCACGGAAGCTGCTACCGACAGGATTAAAATACCAGCTACCACTGAAAGTGAAAGAGGGGAAGAGATGTGGTAGAATGGAGAAATAATCATTTTGAATCCAATGAAGGCCAAGATTATGGCCAATCCAAACTTCAATCGGCTAAACATGTGAATGAAATTAGCCAAAAGAAAATACAAGGAACGTAAGCCGAGAATTGCAAAGATATTGGAGGTGTACAGGATAAAAGGATCGTTGGGTGCAATGGCAAAAATGGCAGGAATAGAATCCACTGCGAAAATTAAGTCAGTAAACTCAATTACAGCAACGACCACTAGGAGGGGAGTAGCCATTTTTACTCCATTTTCAATGGTAAAGAAATTCCCTCCATTGTATTCTTTACTTACCTTAAACAGTTTGTGGATTAATTGAGCACCAGGACTTTTACTGAAATCCTTTTCTTCGTCGTCTTTGTCGTTTGCAAACCAGGATTTGATGCCTGCATAGATTAAAAAGAATCCGAATATGGTCAACACCGCATTGATTTTAACATTTTGACCAAAAAGATTCATCTCTGGTAAGAAGGTAAGATTGATCAATCCTACACCTGCAAAAATGAATACTGCGCGCATGATAAGTGCACCTATAATACCCCAAAAAAGCACTTTGTGGTGGAGCTCTCGTGGAACATTGAAATAGCCAAAGACGAGAATGAATACAAATAAATTATCGACAGAAAGTGCTTTTTCAATCCAATAGGCTGCTTGGTACTGCGAGAATTTTTCTAAGCCTGAGGCCTCAGCGGTAACGATGTAAATGAAAATACTGAAAATCATGGAGAGGCTTATCCAAACAATTGACCAGATGGCGGCCTCTTTACTGGAAATAACATGATTCTTTTTATTAAAAATGCCCAAGTCTAGCAAAAGCATGAACACTACGGCAACTGTAAATCCAATAATGATGCCGGGGTGATCGATTAAATTATCTTCCATAGTACTGGATAAGATGCGGTAGTTTTTTTTGTAAAATTACTTCTTTTTAGGCTAATCTGTTAAGAAAACCAGGTTCTAGTTCAAATACGATTTAAAATAGGCAATGGTTTTTTGAAGTCCTTCCTTGAGCGCGAGTTTGGGATGCCAAGAAAGTTCTTTTTGAGCCAATTCGATACTTGGCTGTCGCTTGAGCGGATCATCTGCTCCTGCGGGCAGAAAGGAAAGTTTACTCTTGCTACCCGTTTGCTCCAGGATAAGGTTTGCTAGTTCCAAAATTGTGCATTCTACTGGATTCCCGACATTTATTGGGCCTGTAACCTCCTTTGACGTTTCCATCATGAGTTGCATTGCATGAACAGTGTCGTCTACGTAGCAAAATGATCGAGTTTGGGACCCATCTCCAAATAGGGTCAGGTCTTGTCCTTGCAATGCCTGTAAGATTAGGTTTGAAACTACCCGTCCATCCGTTGCACGCATGCGTGGTCCATAGGTATTAAAAATACGCATGACCTTGATCTCCACTTGATGCTGTCGATGGTAATCAAAAAACAAGGTTTCTGCTCCCCGTTTTCCTTCGTCATAGCAGGCACGAGGTCCTATTGGATTTACATTTCCAAAGTAAGATTCCAGTTGTGGGTGTTTCTGTGGGTCTCCATAAACTTCTGAGGTAGAGGCTTGAAAAATCTTTGCTCCTGTATTTTTTGCAAGTTCTAGGAGATTTAGTGACCCTAAAATGGAAGTTTTAAAGGTTTCTATAGGAAAATTTTGGTACAGGCGCGGGGAGGCAGGACATGCCAAATTGTATATTTCGTCTACCGATAATTGGATAGGCGTAGTCACATCCTGTACGAGTAACTCAAAGTTGGGCTGTGGAATTAGGTGTGCCACGTTTCTTTTGTGGCCTGAAAAAAAATTGTCAAGGCAGGTAACCTGATTTCCTTCGGCCAGCAGCTTTTCGCAAAGGTGACTCCCCAAAAATCCTGCTCCTCCCGTGACTAAAATTTTTTTCATTTTTTATTCGATTCCCTTAACAAAGTAAGTTAAAACCATTCGGTTTTCATGGCAATGCTGGGATAGCTCGTGGATGCAAATCGCTCTAGCAATCCTTTGAGTTTTACTAGCTCGTATTCCATGGTGTAGCGCGCGGTTTCAATTTTCCCTAAATGGAAATCTTGTTCCTTAGTTCCTTGATCCAATGCCCGCTGTGCCGTGATGGCTTGCTTGAGCCACATCCATCCCATGCAGAGGATTCCAGCACCTTCCAAAAATAGAGTAGCGTCTGCTAAGAAGTAATCTGGGCCTTGATTTCGTTTGAATAGGATTTGAGCTGCTCCCGCAGCAAATTCGTTGCAATATTTTTCGAATCCATCGGTCAGGCTTGCTAAATCCGGTAGATTTTTTGCTTCTCGAATCGTCATTCCGAGTTCTTTTTGAAGCATTTTCCAACCCAATCCTTCATGGAGTAGCAATTTTCTTCCCAACAAGTCGAGTCCATGAATGCCAGTGGTGCCCTCGTGAATGGGATGGATTCGGGCTTCCCGATAGTATTGTTCTACCGGAAAATCAGTCGTGTAACCGGCCCCTCCAAGCACTTGAATGGCCATGGAGGTACTTTGCAGTCCCATTTCGGATGGATAGCTTTTGGCAATTGGGATCAATAGGTCCAACAATGCTTCTAGTTCTCCTTTTTTAAGCGGATCGGTTTCTTGAGAAACTTTATCTCCAAGAAGTCCGCAGAAAATCAATAAGGCTAAAGAACCTTCTGTGATACTTTTTTGGACCAAAAGCATGCGCTTGACATCTGCATGTTGGATAATAGGTACTTGGGGTCGATTGGGTTCTCTGTCGGTTATGTTTCTTCCTTGAGGACGAACTTTGGCATAGTCTAAGGATGCATGAAATGCCGCTGTAGCAATGGCTGTGGCATTCATCCCTATTCCTAGTCGAGCCTCATTCATCATCTGGAACATGTATTTGAGGCCTTGGTGCGCTTCACCTACCAAGTATCCTTCACAGGCAGACTCACTTCCCATCATCAAGTGGACGATAGGAGCGCCCTTGTAGCCCATCTTGTGGTAAATCCCTTGGGTAAGTACATCATTTGGGGTTCCGTCTAATCTGATTTTAGGAACCACAAATAAGGAGATGCCCTTAGTGCCTGCTGGTGCACCTTGTATTCGAGCAAGCATCAAATGGATGATGTTGTCACAGGCATCGTGATCTCCTGCTGAGATGTATATTTTTTGTCCACTGATCGAATAAACGCCTTCTTTAGCGGTAGGAATCGCCAGGGTAGACAAATCCGAAAGGGAACTGCCCGCATCTGGTTCGGTGAGTGCCATGGTTCCTTGCCATTCCCCGCAGTACATTTTAGGTGTGTAGGCATCTCGAAGTTCGCTAGATCCGAAGGTTCGAATCAAATTTGCCGCTCCTGTAGTCAGAAAAGGAAAAACACTGGCAGAGTAATTGGCTGCCTGTAAAATAAATCCAGCAGATAGGTGGATCGTCCAAGGAAGTTGCTGCCCACCTTCTTCGTAAGGAAAAATGGCATTGATCCATCCATCGGTACCAAATTGGCGGATGATTTCACGCATCTTGGGATGTACCTTGACGATTCCATTTTCCAATTGGGGTTCATTTCGGTCCATTTCCTTGAAAATAGGATACAGGGACTTCTCGGCAATTTGCTCTGCCGCATCCAGAATCAGGGAAAAGGTCTCCTTGGAATGATCTGAAAAATAGGGGTACTGGATGAGCTCCAGGCAATTTTGATTTTCAAAAAGTTGAAAATGGAGGTCTCTTTTTGAATAGTAGCTA
>JBILBQ010000111.1:0-7870 GCA_044353615.1 Algoriphagus sp.
GATAAATTCTCTAAGAAAGTGCCTTTTCATGACGATTTAACTCTTTTGAGCCTTCGATTTTCGAGAGCATGAGATTTTACCAACTTCCTTTTTTTCTTCCTTTTCTATATCCCAATCGGCTTTGGAAAGGACCTGCATCGGAGCGAAAAATCTCCCTAACCTTTGACGATGGGCCTGTACCCGGTATCACCGACTGGGTGTTGGAGGAATTGGAGAATCGCAACATGAAAGCCACTTTTTTTATGGTTGGAGATAATGTGCGCAAGCATCCTGCCTTAGCTCAAACCGTCCTTGCAGCAGGGCATCAAATCGGAAATCATACCTACCGTCACCTTTCTGGTTGGAAAACATCTATACAGACGTATTTGGATGATGTAGCATCCTGCGATGCGATCCTTGCCGACACCGTTGGAGAAACCCCTAGATTTTTTCGTCCGCCTTACGGTTGGATGAGTCCTGGGCAAGCTAAGGGGCTGGGACCCGCCAAGAAAATTGTGATGTGGAATTTGTTGAGTTATGATTTTGATCCGGATTTGTCTGCGGTGAATTTGATTCAGGCCTGTACTTCGAAAACGGCACCTGGAACTATTGTCGTCTTTCATGACCAGCAGAAGACCAAGGAACAGCTAAAGAAGGTATTACCTGAATATTTGGATTTTTTGGTCGGTGAGGGATTTTCCACACAGCTCTTGGAAAGTGAGTAGGTCAATAGTTTAGAACCGTAATTTTTCAAACCAATCTGTTCCTTTCAGAATATTGCATCTATACTTTCTTATTTTTGAGGTATAAATGACCCCTTACCCCTGCTTTCCTACATGCAGTTGATCGATACCCACGCCCATATTTATTCCAGCAAGTTTGATGCAGATCGGGATCAAGTCATTGAAGATATCCGTGCTGCGGGCGTGACCGCGGTTTTTATGCCCAATGTGGATGTCCATAGCATCGACCGGATGCTGGACTGTGAGGCCCGCTACGGTGACCTGTGTGTGCCCATGATGGGATTGCATCCTTGTGAGGTAGGCGATGATTTTGAGGCACAGCTGCAGGTGATGGAAAACTGGCTGAACCGCCGGTCTTTTGCTGCGGTGGGAGAGATTGGTACGGATCTTTACTGGGATAAAACGAATCTAGATCGGCAACTTGTAGCCTTGGAGATTCAGGTGGGCTGGGCCAAAGCCAAGGAGCTACCCATAGTATTGCACTGCAGAGAATCCATCGATTTGACCATTGAGTTTATCGAGAAAGTACATAACGGAAAGCTGAAGGGAATATTTCATTGCTTTACGGGAACTTTAGACCAAGCAAAGCGAATTGTGGAGATGGGGTTTTTGTTGGGGATTGGCGGCGTTTCGACCTACAAAAATGGAGGTTTAGACCAAGTGATTCCGTATATTGGATTGGAGCATTTGGTTTTGGAAACTGATGCGCCCTATTTAGCGCCGGTTCCACATCGTGGAAAAAGAAATACCCCTGCTTACTTGCCCTTTATTGCGGAGCGGGTGGGGGATCTACTTCAGATGCCTGCTATTCAGGTGGCAGAAGCAACTAGTGCTCAGGCACTTCAACTGTTTACAAAGATTAAAAAATGAATTACAAGATCGTTCGTCTCAACACCGGCATCAAAACAAGCAAGGCATCTTCCGTGCTGATTATTTATACGGGAGGAACTTTGGGTATGTCTTACGATGATTCAGGGGCATTGGTACCCTTCAATTTTGGGCAGATTTTGGAAAAAATTCCGATTCTGTCCAACATGAATATTGCCATCACCGTCATTTCATTTCCTGAGCCCATCGACTCCTCCAATGTAACGATGAGTCATTGGATGGACATGGCCTACATCATCACGGAGAATTACGACAGTTACGATGGCTTTGTGGTGTTGCATGGGACGGATACGATGGCCTACTCCGCATCCATGTTGAGCTATATGCTAGAGGGATTAAACAAGCCTGTTATTTTTACAGGAGCACAGTTGCCGATTTCTGCCATGCGCTCCGATGCACGAGAAAATCTGATGACCTCTTTGGAGATTGCAACGGCCAAGTCCAAGGGTAAACCCATAGTTCCGGAAGTATGCATTTTCTTTAACCACATGCTGCTTCGGGGCAACCGATCTAAAAAGGTGCAAAGTGTCCATTTTGATGCCTTTGAATCGGAAAACTACCCCATTCTAGCGGAGGCGGGAATTGTGATTGATTACAACACTACGGCCATCCGATCCTATGAGCCCAATCGAAAGTTGGTCAATCGCAATAAACTGGACAATGGGGTGATGATTGTAAAACTTTTTCCAGGGATTACGGACAAAATTTTAGATGCTTGTTTTGCCATTCCGGGTCTTCGAGGTGTGGTCCTGGAAACCTACGGATCGGGAAATAGCCCTTCACTTGGCTGGTTTATGAAGTCCTTGGAGTCTGCCATCAAGAAGGGTTTAATCCTCTTGAATGTGTCTCAGTGCAATGGAGGCCGGGTCATTCAAGGCAGGTATGAAACGAGCAAGGAGTTGCTGTCCGTAGGGGTAGTAAGTGGAGCGGATATGACTACTGAGGCAGCGGTTACGAAGTTGATGTTTTTGCTTGGCCAAAAGCTTAGCCGAGAAGAGATTTGCTTGCAACTCACGCAGTCCATTGCGGGGGAGATCAGTACCTAATTTTGTTTATTTCTGAAAGCTGTTTGGAATCGGCGGGAATAATTTTTTTCTTTGCACTCCGATTCGCGTCGCGGATCAAGCCACAAACAGAGAGGTGTCCGAGTGGTTGAAGGAGCACGCCTGGAAAGTGTGTATACTCCAAAAGGGTATCGAGGGTTCGAATCCCTTCCTCTCTGCAATATAAAAAAAGCCCTTAATTCAGTGAATTAAGGGCTTTTTTTATATTTCTTGCTTTTAATGGGTTTTGAATCCCCTATTTTTCGAGTCCAATTTCATCTAGAATCACCCGAGGTAGGCCACTTTTTTTTCCGGAGGAGGGTTCAGCGAATAATCAGCGAAAGTTTATCCGTTTTTGATTTAGGACTACCTCAAATGGACTGGAAAATATTTTTTGATTTCATTTAAAACCTTTGATCAACTATATTTTTCCCATAAGTAAAATTCACATTGAATTATAATTTGTCACGATTTTGTCTGAAAATTATGTATCAATATTTTTAAATGCCTGAATAGTGGCTCTTTTCTAGGGATTAAGTCTAAATTTTTTTAAATTAAAATATTAAAAAATATCCTATCTATAATGCAAATAAAATAATTAATCTATTTAAAAATAACTATTTGGTTAGTTAAAAAATCACCTTTTTAAACTTATGAATCACTTTTTTTAGGCGTAACATATATTTTCACAACATGATTAACATAATTTTCTTTTATTTCAATAATTCCCCTTCCTAGTTTTGTTTAGGTTTTTACTTTAAAAATTAAACAAAATCTCATGAAAAAATTATTTGAAAAATCCCCTTTCCACTTAGCCTTTGTGCTCTTGTTTCTTTTAATGGCTTGCGAAGGCCCCGTCGGCCCTGAAGGCCCAACCGGTTCTCCAGGCCCAACTGGTCCAGCTGGTGCAGCTGGTGCTGCAGGTGCTGCAGGTCCTCAAGGTCCAGGAAATTTTAAGGTAGTAAATTTTACTGTTAAAGAAAATGACTGGAAATTAGAAGGAACTGTAGGCGAAGATGATTATCAGGCCTACATTTTAAAATCAATACCTGACATTAATGCTCAAGTAATGAATTCTGGTTTTGTTTTAACCTATATTCAATATGATGAAAAAAATTGGACTCAATTGCCACTCACAGTAATGACTGGAGGAAGTGATTGGTTTTCCCATGTCAATTTTCTTTATTCTGCGCATTCTTCTTCTTCTAACAATCTAAATTATAAAATAGTGACTTTTGATGATGATTGGGAAGATCCAAGTCTTGAAGGTATTGAAACAAACGTAAGAGTGGTCGTATTTACTGGATCTGTGGGGGGGAGAATTGATAAAGAAAGTTTAAAAAATATGTCCTGGGAAGAGTTGGAGAAGTATTTAAAGATCAAGAAGTAAATTTTATTAATTATTAATCATAACAATCAAAACATTTAAATTATGAAAACTTATCTAAAATCTTTTTTTGTTTTAGTTCTGTTCTCCTTCTCAATGCTAGCTTGTGAAGGTCCGATAGGTCCGGAAGGTCCACAAGGAACTAAAGGTGATACAGGAGCAACGGGTACTGCAGGTGCTAAAGGAGAGAACGGTGCAACTGGTGCTCAAGGTCAAACTGGCGCAACAGGCGCAACAGGCGCAACAGGTGCAACAGGTCCTCAAGGTGAAACCGGAGCAACAGGTCCAGCAGGTCCGCAAGGTCAGACAGGTGCAACAGGTGCAACAGGTCCGCAAGGTCCGACAGGAGCCACGGGTGCAACTGGTCCTCAAGGAGCTGCCGGTGCTGGTGTTACCTCAATTGTAACATATACAGCTGCTCCATCTAATTGGACTGCTGTTGGTACTGTTGGGGTATCTTTTTACCGTAGAGAGATTGATGCTACAAGGCCTGAAATTACATCAACAGTAATGGATAAGGGAATTGTTTTAGCATACTTTAGCCGTAGTGGATCAACTGTATATGCTCCTTTACCAAAAATTTACCAACTTAGTTCTGGTGCAACTTCAAATGCTACAGAACAAATAGATTTCGAATTTTCACTTGGAAGATTTTTATTGCAAAATTTCCGTACAAATTTTGCGGCACCAAGTATTTGGAATGAAGGTTCAAATCAAAGAATTCGAATTGTAATCATTACCAATCCAGGAGGTAGAATTGATGTAAATGCTTTGAAGAAGATGCCTTATGCTGAAGTAGAAAATTTCTTAAGATCTTCTGGATCTAAAGTAAATCATATAAACGAAGTATTATTTTAATTAGATTGGTCAGATTAAAATTGAATTATGGGTTCTCCGATATTGGAGAGCCCATTTTTTTGGATTGCTTAACTAACAATATAAAAAATTTGGCGGTATCTTAAAGAGTTCTTCAATGAAATCAGGTCCCCCAAAAAGGGTATCGAGGGTTCGAATCCCTTCCTCTCTGCACACAAAAAGCCCCTTAATTCTTAGAATTAAGGGGCTTTTTGTGATTTTTTTTTGAAGTAATTATCCATCAGAATGGAGGGATAGATACTTTTCAGGATCTATCTACCCTACTGCACCACTGGCAATCCCTCTTGGCTCCAGCTTTGAATTCCTCCTTGTAGGTGGTAGACCTTGGTGTAGCCCTGCTGCAAGAGCATGCGGGCAGCCTCTTCACTTCGCGCACCTACGGCACAGTAGAGGTATACTTCTTGATCTTTTGAAATCTGGCTAACCTGATTTAAAAAATCTGGGCTGTAAAAATCGATGACCACTGCCCCTTCAATTTTTCCTTGGGCTACCTCACCTGCTGTACGCACATCAAGGATAGTGCCTGCAGGGCTCTTGGTTGCAAACTCCTGTGCAGTCAAGGTGATGACGGAGGCGCTAGCTGTTTGGTTTGTACTTTCTGTACTAGCGTTTTCTGTTTTGGAACTCGGTTGACAGGCATAGAGGCCCGTGAGAAGAAGTAATCCGGAAAAGAAGGTGGTTTTCATGCGGTTAATTTTTTACAAAATTAGCGGATTTAGCACATTCTCTTTGTGAGTAAAGGCACAGGAATAGGAGGATGAATCTGATATTTACCAGTAACCAAAGAAAAACCATTTCTTATCCACTACAAACTGCTGTTTCCAATAAGTCAACAATTGACGCACAGAACAATGCACCAAGTACGAAGTATGGATTCTAAATCTAGTCATCCTAGGACTTGGCTGTTGTAAGTAGTCGGTTGACTGACTACTGACTGTTGTTGATTGACAGAATTTTTTAACCTAACGGAACGGATACAATCTGTCTAGGACTCTACCTTCTTCAAGCATCAGCTTATTCGCATAGAAATGGGCCAAGATTTAATCAAACAGGCATTAAAAGCAAAAAAAGCAGCCCGAAGGCTGCTTTTTAAGTGTTAGTGTGCGGCAGAGGCAGCGGGTTTGACACCGCGCTGCCAGATAAAGAAGATGACAAAGAGCACAATCAAAATCCCTGGGAAAAGCATCATTTTTTCTAGGGTAGCCTGACCTGCTGCGAGTTCTAGAGATGCTCCCACTAGGCCTGCTTCTTCTCCGGTTACTCTGGAAGCATCAATCCAACTTCCAATGATTGGCTGGAAGATCGCAGTAGAAAACATGCCTACTCCTCCGATAACGGACATTCCCAAGGCGCCGGATAGGGGTACACGCTGGGCTACCGCACCGACCATCACTGGCCAGAAGTAGCATACGCCAAGTGCAAAGATCAAGGCAGCCACATAAGACATGTTGCCCGTCACAGTGCTAAATAAGAAGATACCAACCGTGGTGAAGATCGCGCCTCCCAAGAGTACACCGGTCTGTCCCAAGGCTTTCACCACAGGGCCAGCAAAGAATCGGCCGATGGCCATTACTCCGGTAGTCAAGGCTAGGATCAACATGCCTGAAGCACCACTTTGGCTCAATACGATATTGGCCCACTGCTGCGGTCCAAATTCAGAGATAGCGGTCAAAGCCATCGCAAAGAATAGGAAGATAAATACGGGGCTAAACATGGCTTTTAAGTTGGAACCAACAGAGGTTACTCCTTCAACGGAAGGCTTAGGGAAGGCTTTGCCAAAGAAAAGTACTGCATAGGCAATCGTTGGGATCATCATCACCCAAACCTGAGTTTGCCAAGCAAAGCCTCCATCGGTCATGAATTTGGATACCAGGCTTCCCAAAACGATGCCACCTGGGAACCACATGTGGAAGCGGTTCAGCATCTTATTCAGTGTAGTACCAGAATACATATCAGCAATCATCGGATTACAAGCAGCTTCTGTACAGCCGTTGCCGAAGCCGATAAATAAGGTCGAAATCAATAGGGTGGTGTAGCCATCCGCAAAGATGGTCATCAGAATCCCAAGAGTGTGGGTTACAAATGCGATACGCATGATGTTGGCCGGGCCAACGATGTGGTAAAAAAGACCTCCAAGAATCATGGAGATAGGAAATCCTAAAAACCACATGGAGTTGATAAAGCCCAATTGCTCGGCATTTAAACCAAATTGTTCTCCCAATTGGGGAAGGATACCTGCTCGGATGGAGAAGGAAAAGGCGGTGGTGATGAGCGCCAAACAACTTGCGTTGAAGAGTGCGCCACGGTTAATGGATTGTGTCATAAGGTAGTGCTTTAGGTTTATGGGTTGCGTTAAGTGACTTTTGACACATTCAAAGTAGGTAAAAAAATGAAAACAGCTATCCTGAACTCAAAAAAAAATAGACAAAATTCTCCCAAGACCCTGTTCTACAGGGGAGATAATTAGCGAAAAAGAAGGGATTTAACGAACAAAAACCCAGTCCTGGGCACTGCTCAAGCGTTCGGCAAACTCATAGCCATCCTCTTGAAAAATCTTGAGCTGTTCCGGATCGGTGATCCTGTTTTGGATAGCATATCGAGTCATCAGTCCTCTTGCCTGCTTGGCAAAGAAGCCAATTACCTGGTAGCTTCCTTCCTTGTGTTCTTTGAAATGGATGGTAATGACAGGAATCTTCAAGGTTTTTTTATCCACTGCCTTAAAGTATTCTTGTGATGCCAAATTAACTAAGGTCCTACCCTCGCCTGCGGCATTCAAGGCCTTGCTGATCTTGGTTCCCCAATAGTCGTACAAGGTGTTTCCCTTTTTGGTTTTGAGCTTGGTGCCCATCTCCAATCGGTAGGGTTGGATCAAATCCAGTGGTTTCAAAAGTCCATACAGGCCCGACAAGATTCGTAAATGCTGCTGAGCAAACTCCAGATCTTCTGCCGTAAAG
>JBILBQ010000028.1:0-24626 GCA_044353615.1 Algoriphagus sp.
TTTGGTTCCGCCGCCGGCAGGGATTAGGCCCACGCCCACTTCCACCAAGCCCATGTACAGTTCGGCATGCGCCTGAATGTGATCGGCATGGAGGGAGAGTTCGCATCCACCTCCGAGCGCCATGTTATGCGGCGCTACGACTACAGGTACGGAAGAAAAGCGTGCCCGCGTCATCGTGTTTTGAAACTGGGCGATCATCAAGTTGATTTCGTCAAACTCCTGATCTCCGGCAAACATGAACAGCATGGCCAGGTTGGCACCCGCAGAGAAGTTACCTCCCTCGTTGCCGATTACAAGCCCTTTGTAGGATTTTTCAGCCATTCCAATGGCCGTGTTGATGCCCTCAATGACTTCCGCGCCCATGGAATTCATTTTGGAGTGGAACTCCAGGCCAATCACCTCGTCTCCAAGATCAATGACAGTAGCTCCTGCATTGCCCCAGACCTTTTTGCCTGCAGACTTCAGCGTATCCAAAATGACAAATTCTTCCATTCCAGGAATCTCCTTGTAAGACTTAGAAGGAATATCGTAGTAGGTTTTTTTGCCATTTACAATCTTGTAGAAAGACTCGTGTCCAGCAGCAAGAAGTTCGTGCACCCAGGCCGCCGCCTTTTCTCCGGCTGCTTCCATCTTAGCCACAGTCTCCTTTACGCCAAGCGCATCCCAGGTTTCGAAAGGACCAAGTTCCCAGCCGAAGCCAGCGCATACCGCTTGATCGATGCGGTAGAGTTCGTCAGAGATCTCCGGAATACGATGGGAGCAGTACTTGAATAAGTCGTAAAAAGAGGCGCGATAAAACTCACCTGCTCGATCTTCGAAGTTGACCAACAGCTTCAATCTCTTTTTGAGGTCTTCCACTTCTTTGGCCGCCTCAAGCGCCTTAAACTTGGGCTTCTCTACATCTTTGTAGGTGAAGGTCTTCAGGTCTAACTCTTGAAGCTCCTTTCTCCCGTCCGGGTGGCGCGTCATTTTGAAGTACCCTTGGCCGGTTTTATCACCAAACCACTTGTTGTTGTAGAGCACTTCCACAATCTTCGGCAAGATAAACTTGTCTCTGGACTCGTCGTGCGGAAGGGCTTTGTAGAGATTGTTGGATACGTTGACCGTGGTGTCTAGGCCGACTACATCCATGGTACGGAAGGTGGCGGACTTGGCTCTGCCAATCACAGGGCCAGTAAGCTTGTCTACTTCCGAAACACTAAATCCCATTTTTTCAATCGCGTGCATGCCAGAAATGATGGCATAAACACCTACACGATTGGCGATAAAGGCTGGAGTGTCCTTGCAAAGCACAGTTTCCTTTCCTAGAAAACGGTCTCCATAGGCCATCAAAAAGTCAATTAGTTCCGGTTTAGTTTTTGGACCAGGGATAATTTCCAACAGCTTCAAGTAACGCGGAGGATTGAAAAAGTGCGTTCCTGCAAAATGTGCCTGGAAATCTTCCGATCTCCCTTCAGACATCAAATGCATCGGGATGCCCGAGGTATTGGAGGTGATCAGCGTACCTGGCTTTCTGTATTTTTCTACTTTTTCAAATAGCTGCTGCTTGATGTCCAAGCGCTCCACCACCACTTCAATCACCCAATCGTAGTCCTTGATCTTAGGAAGGTCGTCGTCAAAATTTCCTGTTGTAATTCTAGACGCGTTGGACTTCTCGTAAATCGCGGAAGGGTTGGCCTTTAGTGTGTTTTCCAGTGCTAACTTAACGATTCGGTTGCGAACAAGCGGAGACTCCTTCGTCAGCCCTTTCTTTTGTTCCTCCTCATTGAGTTCAAACGGGACAATGTCCAGCAAAAGTACCTGTACGCCAATGTTGGCAAAGTGACAAGCAATTCTGGATCCCATTACCCCTGAGCCCAAAATGGCTACTTTTTTAATGGTTCTATTCATGGTCTATTTTATTAGAATGCGTTGCTATGGGTTTCTTGTTCACTAAATCCGGAAAGGACTTCTTTGGTTTGAATTTGATCGATAACTTTTTGAATCTTTGAGATAACTCCGAAAAAACTGCCCAACTCCTCTTCTGTTAACGCTGCACGAACCAGTTCGTTGAAGCGCATAACACTTTGAACGGAGATTTCTTTTTTCCGTTTTCCTTCCTCGGTCAGAAACATGCGTACGGAACGCTTGTCTACTGGGTCCGCCTTTTTGTAAATCAGTCCCTTCTCCTCCATGGTCTTCAACATGCGGGTGAGGCTACGCGTCTCCAAACCAATGAGCGGCGCTATTTTGGTGGCAGGAGTACCCTCTTTGGAGTTGATGTTGATCAGCACAAAACCAATGGCGGTAGTAAAGCCCTCCTCGGCAGCCTGCTGATTGTACATCCTTGAAATGGCATGCCAAGCACTTTTAATGGGATAATCAACTGTCTCTTCCTTTTTCATAGGTCTTTCCGCGCTAGCATAGCGCACCTAAATTAGAAAAATTTTGTATGCATGCATACTATTTTTTAAAAATTGTACAAAGTATGAGTTACGAAATACGTTAAGAGGCAAGAGCCGAGAACCAAGAGATTAGACTCCATTCTGCTGGAAAGGCTACCCTTCTTTGTGAGCAGTATTTTTTTTGACTATTGTATCTAATTTATTGACTGGATAGAAAAAACATAGCCACATAGGGATCTTCTATGTGGCTAAAAAACTTCTCGGCTTTATTCTTGGTTCTCGGCGCTTTCTTCTCGATTAATGTCGAACGCTGAACGCCGATTGAAGAAGGTTGAAGTGGATAAAACTAGTAATTGGTATCAGCATTCAGTCTAATCTCTTGTTTCTTGCATCTTGCTTCTAACCTACTTCGTATACAAAGCCTCTACTCTGTCCGCGTACTTTTCCATGATTACCTTACGTTTCAGCTTCATGGTTGGGGTCAACTCACCCGTCTCAATTCCCCAAGGCGCATCCAACAATTCAAATCGCTTGATCTGCTCCCAGCCTCCAAACAGCTCGTTAAACTTTGCTACTTCACTCAAATACTTTTCCTGAACTTGTTCGTTATGGATCATCTCCGCATCGGTCGTGTAGGCAATATCACTTCGCTTACAGAATTCCTTTAGTCCATCGAAGCTCGGCACAATCAATGCCGCCGGATAGTTACGATCAGCACCCACCACGATTAATTGTTCAATGAGTGAAGATTCCTTAAACTTATTTTCCATCGCCTGCGGAGCAATGTACTTTCCTCCTGAGGTTTTGAACATCTCTTTCTTGCGGTCTGTGATCTTCAAGTACCTGCCGTCCAGAACACCAATGTCCCCAGTGTGGAACCATCCATCTTTGATCACCTCGGCAGTCATCTCTGGCTCTTTGTAGTAACCCTGCATGATATTGGGACCTTTGACAAGAATCTCTCCGTCTTCCGCAATTTTCACTTCTACATCCTTTACAATCTTACCCACATAGCCAATTCGAATCTCTTCTTTCGTACCAATCGAAGCAGTAACTACTGGAGAGGTTTCTGTCAATCCATAACCTTCACAAACCCGAATT
Source organism: Algoriphagus sp. (assembly GCA_044353615.1). GTDB lineage: Bacteria > Bacteroidota > Bacteroidia > Cytophagales > Cyclobacteriaceae > Algoriphagus. The sequence continues at coordinate 3,486 of JBILBQ010000028.1, forward strand.
CCTGCCGCCCAAAAAACCCGAGCAAGACGCGGTTGAAGCGCCGAAGCACCCGAGTTAATCTGCTGAATATTTCCCCCCAAGGCTTCTCTCCATTTCGAGAAGATAAGCTTGTTGGCAATCTTCAATTGGAAATCATACCAGCCACCCATATCTGCAGCAGGGTCGTTTCTAAGACCCAACTCCAATGCCCAGAAAAACAGTTTTTTCTTAACTCCGGTAAGTTCATAGCCTTTGGCAACAATCTTGTCGTACACTTTTTCAAGTAATCGTGGAACGGTATTGAATAGATGTGGCTGAACTTCCTTCAGGTTATCTCCTATCGTTTCCATGTTTTCAGCATAGTAAATGGAATAACCCATGTACACAAAACAGAAAGATGCCGTACGCTCAAAAATATGGCAAAGCGGCAGGAAGCTCAATACCTTGGATGTTCCTACTGGAGGAGACATGATATGGGAAACTGACATTAAATTGGAAAGCACGTTCGCATGGGTCAGCATGACTCCCTTTGGTTTCCCTGTAGTTCCAGAAGTATAAATAATCGTAAATAAATCCTCCGGTTTTACATTGGCCTTGTGATTCGCCAAAGAAGCCCGATCCCCTGGTTTTCCCGCTGCCTGCACTTCAGTCCAATGTGCAACTTCCGGCAAGCGGTCAAACGTATAGATCTTACGCCCTTTTCCAGCCTGCAAAGCCTTGTCATAAATGGTTTGATCGCCTGCAAAAATGACTTTTACTTCAGCATGATCAAAAATATAAGCATAGTCCGCTACCGTAATGGTCGGATACATGGGAACAGAGATCACGCCAATCTGCTGCAACGCCAAATCAATGAAATTCCACTCAGGACGATTTTCTGAAATGATGGCCACCTTTTCTCCAGCTTGGATTCCTTGAGCTAGAAATCCCAAACTCAATTCATCGATGATGTCTTGAACCTCCTTGGACGAATACGTTTTCCAGACCCCTTCTTCCTTTCTGCTGAAGGCAATCTCTTTGTTAAATTTTTGAATTTGATAGGGTATGAGATCAAATAGGCGGGTAAGTTCCATGTCCTAGGTTAGTTTGGGTGGATTGATTTTATAATATTAATAAATCATTAGTTATTCCACAACAATAGGATATCCACACCATTCTATCTACTATATGTATATTAAATTATTTAATATAAAGAACATACAATAGTTATTAAGGCTGTTGATATGTGGACAATAGGCATTCTTTGGATTAGCCACAGAACCTAGTTGGTTATCTTGATAGGATACACAGGTTATCCACTTATAATCCACTTTTAATCAATTTAAAATCAATACGTTAAGTTTATAAATGGTGTTATGTGGATGAATAAGGTTTTTTTCGTAGTGCAAAAAGCTACTGTGGATAAGCTGAGTTTGTTAGGTGGATAAAAAGATACTTATACCCAATGAAAATTCAATTTCTGATGATCTGCATCTGTTAGTGGATAAGTACTGGTTTTTTAAAAGTTTCCAGGTACTTATCCACTGAAGATTTAGGGTTTATCCACTGATTTTTTATCAGATTTTTTCAATCCTGAGGGATTTGTTGCGTAAATAATTAAGTCTTCTAGGGTCCATCCCCCTCGGACTACTAGTTCTCTGGTTTGTTCTTCGCCTTCGTAATAGAAGATACGTTCTGCAGATCTACGCATTTGGTAATTGGAGGGGTCCCAAATTCCATTCGCATTTTGATCTTCAATGACCCGTAAACTGTAGGTTCCAGGATCCAAAAGACTCATTGAAAATTTGTTCCCTTTGTCTAGGATTAGCTCATAGGCAACCTCTTTTTTCCCGTTGATTAACTGGATAATAAGAGGGCTGGTGGCTCCTCGGATCTCTCCACTGATTCCGTCTGCTAAGTCTTTACGCTTTAACTTTCGATAGTTTGCTTGTATTGACTTTTCATTTACCTGCCCCTCAATGTCTTGGAAGGTAGAATCTGAAGCAACAAGTGAGATTAGGTCATTTTCTATGGAATCTGGAAGGAAAAGCTGGATTCGTAATAGGTCCCGTTTGCTCGAGTCGGCGAAGCTTAGCATTTCTTTACGGATAGGTATAAAAATACTGTCTGCCTTGATGTGTAGAGAATCAAGGCGTATCTGTGCTATGGGCTTGTTAAATGTCAACTCCATATTTAGATTCTGGTAAAAGCTCTTGCCAGAGTTTACCTCAACGCTTAATTTCTCTGGTTTACGTTCTGAGGTTGGAAACTTGGCCCATAGTAGTGAATCCTTACTGAACCCCACCGAATCTTGTACCGATAGTTTTAATTGGAGGCTGTCAGTTCTTGCATTCTTTGGATAAAAACGAAGTCGTTTATCTCCCTGCACATAGAACAATTCTTCTCCTAATCCTTCTATTTCTATTGTATTCTTGACTGGATTTCGGTTAAGAACAACATCGAAGTTTTTCCCGAAGTTGGCAGCGCGTAGAATTTTGATTGGAGTTAGGTCTGCTTTGGAGAGGTTGAAATAAGCGGAATCGAGAGTACTTGGATCCAACTGTATGGTGTCTGGTAAAAAGTCATAGTCTTCGCTTTTGGAATCTGCTTTGAGGTTGCCATTGTTGTCTCTCCAGGCGTAGGCTCTGTAAGCACCAGCCTTTAGGTTGGACAGGTTAAAATTACCCAGCGTATCTACCTGGCCCAAGTAATAAGGTGGAGCGGTAAAAACATCGGTACTATCATCCAATGGATAAATGCCTACTAATACATTTTTGTAGTCCTCTTGAGTTTCTGAATATGGAAATCTCAGCGAGCCAGAGAGGTTTAAACTGTCTATTTGATTTCCTGTAGAGATGACCAACTTTAAATTCTCAGCAGGATTTCGCTCTGAAATATCTACTACGGATTTTTGAAAGTCAAATGCATAAGTGGTACTGTCTTCAAGTTCTTGTTTGAGAAGTACTGTGATCGTGTTTTTTAAGGCAATGAATTCCACCAAATCCTTGTTGATTTTTGGCGTGATGACCACTCCCTTTGCTGGGTTTTCTAAGCCTACATATTCATCAAAGGTCAATACTATCTTTTCTGGTTTGATGGAAGTGCTTTGATCTGCCGGTGAACTGGAGAGTAGCTTTGGAGGTGTTTCATCCGATGGTCCTCCCATAGGAGAACTTTGCTTTGCACAGGATATAAGAACCAAACTGGTAAAAAAGAGTAGCGCTATGGAAAAGAGGTTTTTCACTTCTTTTTAAAGATATAGATGTTGCTGGAGTAATTGCCGGGTTTACCTGCTCTTTGGTTCGATCGATAGCCCTCAAAAAAGGCTTTTACATAGTGAGCGATTATCCCTGAACTCGGGTTTTTGTATCCTTCAGAAAGGAGACTTACATAATAGGCATCATATACTAAGGGCTCTACTCGGACTAATTCTAATCCGAATTGATCCTGCAAGGTTGCCATTGATTTCTGTGAGAAATGGTACAAGTGCCGAGGCACATCGTATCCTGCCCAATCGCTTCCATAGTGTTTTGCATCCGCAGATTCGGGATTTGGCACAGCGATAATCACGTAACCACTTGATTTTAAATGATTTATGAGTTTTTTTATAGTTTTTCTTAGGCTATGTATGTGTTCTAGTACATGAAATAGCGTAATAACATCGTAGGTATCGTCTTCTGGTAGTTCGTCTAATGTAGCTAGGACTTCTGTAGGTAATTTACCTAGTGCTTGTGCTCGAGCTTTTTCACTTGGTTCTATTCCTTGTACGGACCAGTGTTGTTTTTTTGCTTCTTGGAGAAATTCCCCTGTTCCGCATCCATAGTCCAATAGTGATCCATTTTTAACTAAGCTTTCAATTAAGCCAACTTTCCGTTGGATGCTTGATTTCCTTATTTTTTGGTAGAGCCATTGTGTAAAACTCCGTACTTGATCTTCGTGTGAGTAGTACTCTTTGAAATCGTAATAAGGACCAATTTCTTCCTCGGTGGGTCTTGGGTTGGTAAACAAGAGTTCACAATTACCGCAGCGGCATAGCGTAAATTCCTTTTTACTTACTGCATGATCTTTGACCAGTAGGTGATTGAGGATGTTTCCGCTTTTGCAGAGGGGACATTTGATTAGACGTTCTGACATTATCTTCCTAGGTAGACTGTGACAATGGATAGGTCTGCTGGGGATACCCCACTAATACGGGAAGCTTGTCCTAGTGTTTCCGGGCGAATCTTGTGTAATTTCTGTCTTCCTTCGTTTGATAGCGCAGTAATACCGATATAGTCAAATGTTGGGGGTATTTTAAAGTCTTCCATGTTGGCTAGTTTTTCCACCATGAGTTGCTCTTTCTCTAGATAGCTTTCGTATTTGATTTGAATCTCTGCTTGCTCAATGACCGCGTTTGTATACTTGGTTAAGTATTCTGCTAGTTCGTCGGAAAGCGTAGCAAGTTCTTTGATTCCTAATTGTGGGCGCTTGAGTAGTTTTTCGGCGTTGATCTTTTCAGTGATAGTAGCTGTTTCCAAGCGTTCTAGCCCCGCATTGATTGCATCTGGGCTGAATTTCTTCTGTTTCAGGTCATTTACCAGTTTCGCGGTTTCTGTCCTTTTAGAGACCATTTTATCCAATCGTTCATCAGAAGCTAATCCAATAGCATGTCCCAAAGCTGTTAAGCGTAAGTCTGCGTTGTCTTGTCTTAGCGAGAGCCGGAACTCAGCTCTTGAGGTAAACATACGATAGGGCTCTTCAGTCCCTTTGGTGATCAAATCATCAATCAATACACCGATATAGGCTTCAGATCTTTTTAGAATTAAGGGTTCCTTTTCTTGTACGCGAAGACTAGCATTGATACCGGCCATTAGGCCTTGGCATGCAGCTTCTTCGTAACCGGTTGTGCCATTAATTTGTCCAGCAAAATACAAGTTTGGAAGGGCTTGTGTTTCAAGCGTCAGTTTAAGCTGGGTTGGCGGAAAATAGTCGTATTCTATTGCATATCCAGGACGAAACATTTTTGCTTGTTCGAATCCGGCTATTTTGCGTAAAGCGGCATATTGCACATCTTCTGGTAGGGAGGTAGAAAAACCGTTTACATAGATTTCTACGGTATTCCATCCTTCTGGTTCCACGAATATTTGATGGCGCTCTCGTTCAGCAAAACGGTTGATCTTATCTTCAATACTTGGGCAATAACGTGGCCCTAAGCCCTGAATTCGACCATTAAACATCGGAGAGCGGTCAAAACCCGTCTCTAAAGTTTGATGAACTTCCTTATTTGTATAGGTAATCCAGCAGCTTCTTTGGTCTTGCAATGGTCTTGTACTATCGAGATAGGAGAACTTTTCTGGGTTTTCATCACCCAATTGTTCTTCCATTTTGGAATAGTCTAGGCTTCGTCCATCTACACGTGGTGGTGTACCCGTCTTCATTCTTCCAGCTTCTAACCCTAAGGAAACAAGTTGTTCTGTAATTCCTTTTGCTGCCCCCTCACCTGTTCTTCCTCCTCCTAGTTGTTTCTCACCAATATGAATAATCCCATTAAGAAAGGTCCCGTTGGTAAGAACCACTGTTTTGGACTGGATTTCGATCCCTATTCCGGTTCGGATCCCACAAACAGCGCCGTTCTTGATCAATAAGCCAGTAATCATTTCTTGCCAGAAATCAACATTTGGGGTGTATTCCAAGGCAAGTCTCCATTCTTCAGCAAATCTCATGCGGTCGTTTTGTGATCTTGGAGACCACATCGCTGGTCCTTTGGAGCGATTCAACATGCGAAATTGAATCATGGATTTGTCTGATATAATGCCTGAAAGACCCCCTAGGGCGTCAATTTCGCGGACTATTTGTCCTTTTGCTACCCCACCCATCGCGGGATTGCAGGACATTTGCGCAATGGTATTCATGTTCATGGTACACAACAGCACCGATGAACCCATTTTAGCAGCAGCATGTGCTGCTTCGCATCCCGCATGCCCGGCGCCGACTACGATTACATCGTATATTGGAAACATCTGTTTTTAGTTATGTTCCACGTGGAACAGTTCTTCGTGTTATCTTTCTTTTGAATAAGTGTTCCACGTGGAACAGTTAAAGTATGTGATACAAGTTGATGGACTCTTCCTCCTTTTGTCGCATCAAAGTGGACTCTTCTTTAGTTTTGTCTTTATATCCCATTAAGTGTAGTAAACCATGAACGAGCACTCTGTTTAATTCGGTTTCCACTTTTTGGTCATGGGTTTTCGCGTTTTCACCAACACGGTCTATGCTGACGAAGATATCGCCAGCGATGTCAAATTCTTTTTCTGAATTGTCAAACGTGATGATATCAGTGTATGTCTCGTGATTTAGGTATTCCAAGTTCATTCGGTAGAGGTATTCGTCCGAACAAAAAACATAATTCAATTCTCTTATATTGAAGCCTGCTTTTGTAGCAATGCTTTTCAACCAACGTTTTCTTATTAACTTTTCTTTGAGTTCAAAGTTGATTTCTTCTGAAAAAAAATAGATTGCCATGGTCTAATCTAGGTAAAAAGATAGGATGGTTTTCTTTCCATTTTCCTCAAATTTTACTTCATCACTCAGATTTCGCATCAAAAAGATGCCTCTTCCGCCGAGCTTTTCAATGTTTTCTGGATCTGTAGGATCAGGAAGGTTGGTGTAATCAAATCCGTTTCCTTCATCCTCTATGCTGCATTCCAGCAAATTAGGTTGCATCCTTAATTCCAAATGAACCAATTTATTTGCATTACTTAGGTTGCCATGTATAATGGCATTGCTGATGCACTCCGTCACTGAAATCATGATGTTGCCATACATGTCGTCGTCTATTTCAAACGATTCTTTTGCATTGTCTATAAAACTTTCAATTACTTGAATGTTCTCAATCAAAGATGGAATAGAAATTTTTATAGATTTCATCACATTAATTCGACGGTAAATGTATTTATTTCTCTTTTTTATTAGTGAAGCTCAAGCACGACCGGACAATGATCTGAATGAATCACATCTGGTAAAATTGCTGCACTTTTTAGTTTGTTTTGTAACTCTTTGCTAGCCATGTGGTAATCAATTCGCCAACCCAGGTTTTTCCCTCTTGAGCCAGCTCGATAGCTCCACCAGGAATACTGTCCTGGATCTGTATTGAACTCTCGAAAGGTATCAATAAATCCCAAATCGACGAACTTATCCATCCAGGCACGTTCATCTGGCAAGAACCCAGAAGTGTTCTTATTTGATATCGGATTATGAATGTCTATCGCCTTGTGGCAAATGTTGTAATCCCCACTTAAGATTAAGTTGTTGTATTCCTTTTTTAAGTCCTGGATGTATCCATACACATCTTCCAAGAAGGCGTATTTAAAATCTTGACGGATATCACCCGTGGTGCCAGAAGGAAAGTAGGCAGAAATAAAGGAAAAATCGTCAAAATCAGCTCGAATCATTCGCCCTTCATCGTCGTAAGCAGAGATTCCCATGCCATAATGAACGTCCTTTGGTGCGATCTTGCTTAGGATGGCCACTCCACTGTATCCTTTTTTTAGTGCTGGATACCAATAGACTTGGTAGCCAAGATCATGAAAAATTCGAAACTCTATGTCTGTTTCCAAGGCCTTAACCTCCTGTAAACCAATGACATCTGGAGATTCTTTTGCCAGCCAGTCCACAAAACCCTTGTTCATCGCGGCCCGAATTCCGTTGACGTTGTAGGATATTAGTTTCATCAAATTTCCAATTGATATTCCTTTTCAAAATACTCTAAAACTTGCAGCTTTAGTAATTTTTCTTGTTCCAAGATGTCGAAATGTGGCAACTCTTTTTCCAACTTCCAGTGGGGCCAACCTTCCTGATCGACAAAATCTAAGGTATAAAATCCAGCATAGCTGAGCACCTTGCAAATTGCAATGTGCATCAGGTCTTGCTTTTGCTCTTTGGTGAAAGGACGCGTCCCTTGGCCAAGCTCTTGAAGTCCGATTAGAAATAAGACCCCATTCAAATCATTGGGTTTCTTACCAATGGTCTCTTGTAGACCATCTAACAAGCGGCCCCAACGCTTTTCAAGGTCTAAATCCCGCTTAAACATTGGTGTTGGCTTCCTTTTCGAGCTCCTCCCAATACTCCACCGCACGACGAAGGTGTGGAACTACAATCGATCCACCGATGACCATGGCAATGGAGAAGACTTCAAAGACTTCCTTGCGGCCCACGCCAGCTTCAAAGGATTTGCCTAAGTGATACTTGATGCAGTCGTCACAGCGAAGCACCATGGAGCAGGCTAGGCCTATCATTTCCTTGGTTTTCACATCGATTTCCCCTTCCGCATAGGTATTGGTATCCAAATTGAAAAATCGCTTGATGACTTTGTTGTCTTCTGCCAAGATGCGTTCGTTCATCTTGCTGCGGTAATCGTTGAATTCCTCTATTAGATTCATTATCTTAATCTTTTTGTGCGTCCAAAGTGTAAATATACGGCATATCAACCCATTGGAGGCTAACCTGATTTCCTGCCATGCGATTATTTTTTTGGAAAGACTTTATTGATCTTATTTTCCCCCGCAATTGTCCGCTCTGCAAACAGGCGCTTTTCGATTTTGAGCCTTGTTTGTGCACCATTTGCCAGGGGATGCTCCCTCGAGCCAACTTTCACCTACATCCTTTTGACAATGAGCTTACATTGAAGCTTCAGGGCCTAATGCCGGTGCATCAGGTGATGGCTTTTTTGCGCTTTACCAAAAAAGGAAAAAGCCAAGCGCTCCTTCACCTGCTCAAATACAAGAACAAGCCTGAATTGGGCGAGGAATTGGGGCGACTGTATGGCCTTAGCTTGTTGGAGAAGGGTTTTGCAGGCTTCTGGGACGTGCTAGTGGCTGTGCCGCTACATCCGCTTAAAAAGCAGCGTAGAGGCTACAATCAGAGCGAATGCTTCGCTAGAGGCCTCTCCAAAGTTTTGGGCATTCCTTACAGGGAACTTTTGGTGCGGAGGAAGTTTACGGCTACGCAAACCAACAAGTCTCGACTCGAACGACTAGAAAATGTGGACGACGTATTTGCCTTGAATGATGGACAGGTTACACAAGGGCTCCGCATCTTGCTGGTAGATGATATACTCACGACTGGGGCAACGCTCCGCTCCTGTGCACAAACCCTTTTGCAGGGCGGCGCAAAACATGTAGATTTGGCTACCATCGCTGCAGGTGGTCACTAAGCCATTAACTTATGCAATTCGATTTAGAGTCTTTGAAATATCCAATCGGAAAATTCTCCATTCCTCAAGAGATTGATGCCGGAATTATTGAAAAAGCGATTAACCGCATAGCCGATTTTCCGAAGAAAATCTTTCAACTTGCCAGCCCGCTTACTCCTGCACAACTGGAGCGCCCCTACCGTCCGGGAGGATGGACCGTCAGGCAATTGCTCCACCACTGTGCCGATAGCCATGGTCAAGCCTTGTTCCGGTTTAAGCATGCGCTTACCGAAGAAAACCCGAGCATCAAGGCCTATGACGAAGGAGCTTGGGCTCAGCTTCCAGACTATCAACTCCCTGCTTCCGATGCACTAGAGACCATTCGTCTTGTGCATGTCCGATGGGTTCTTTTGCTACACAGCATGACTCCTGCAGACTTTAGTCGAACCTATTACCATCCAGAAAAGCAGCGGACGCAGCCCTTAGCCGAAGTGACCCTCATGTATGCTTGGCATGGAGAGCATCACTTGGCCCATATTTCTGGATTGATTGACCGAAATTTTGATCTTTAATCGCTAGTCCATGCAAATCTCCCTTGTTAACCAACGCATTCTAGTGACCGGCGCTTCCCGTGGAATAGGGCGTGCCATTGCCAAGCAACTTTCGGCCTCTGGAGCCGAAGTCATCGTGCATTACAATACCCAGGAAGGAGAGGCGAAGTCGCTTTTGGCTGAGCTTCCTACAAAGGCCTACCTCGCTCCCTGTGACCTTTCCAATGCAGCCGAAGTCAAAGGGTTTATTCCGCGCTTGGTGGAGAAATATGGGCCAATAAGCGCTTTGGTCAACAATGCGGGCATCTCTCCGGCTGCGCCAGATACCCTTCCCACAGCCGATTGGCTTGAGGTTTGGGAAAAAGTTTTTGCAGTGAACACCACCGCTGTGGGAATTCTCTGCAAAGAGTTTGTGGATCATGCACGAATCCAGGGCAATGGCCGAATCGTGATGATTTCCTCTCGAGCTGCCTTTCGGGGCGATACCCCCGATTACATGGCTTACGCAGCATCCAAGGGAGCGTTGGTGAGTCTAATGCGCTCGATCGCAAGGCATTATGGTAAGGAAGGCATCAAAGCATTTCTGATTGCTCCGGGATTTACCCGTACAGACATGGCTGCTGAGATTTTGGCTCAGTATGGAGAAGATTTTGCCTTGCGTGACATTGCGCTTTCAGAGCTCACCCGTCCTGAGGATTTGGCACCTATGGTGACCTTGCTTTGTTCGGGCCTTGCAGACCACGCCACAGGAACCTCCATCGATATGAATGCTGGTTCTTACGTGCGCTAGGCAAGCAAAACCCTATCTTGATGTCTTCAAAAGCTCCAGTATTTACGCCTGACTTGATCAAAGTCTTGAAGATTTTCCTCGGTTCCGCCTTGGGAATTGTGCTGCTGCTTTCCTTTTTTGATGGGTACCGAGCCGACAATACTGGGAAAGACCGAAGCTTTAAAATTGCCAATGCGGATAAGCTGTTTTTTGTAAATCTTCGAAGCATTCATTACGATCGAGAGATGCGCTCGGAGGCCAAAATGGAAATCTTTCGACATGGGAAAAGGCAAACCGCCCCAAAGTCGCCCAGCTTTTTTCCTGGCATCTTATTTCCTTCAAAAGAAGAAGAAGCCTACCTATTTTTTGAATTGGAAGGCGCAACCTATCCCATCCAAATTCAGGTAATGGAACAAGGCAAGGAAACCAAAATTTCCTTCGATTTGGCAGGAAATACCGCCCACAAGGCCTTGGCGGAGCAGCTTTGGCCGTTCTTGCAGCGCGACGCCTCCTTCAATTGGGAGGTCAATGGAAGCAAATACCCCCTTTGGGCGAATGAATCCGAGAAAGAAGTTTTAAAAACCGTCTTGACCGACTATTTTCGAGTACTCAATCAACCCCAACCCTAGTGGAAAACACCCCCAATTCCTCGCTTGATTATTTTCGTAGCCAGATAGGCAAGACCTTGGACCGTACCCCTTCTGCTGCAGGCAACTGGTTGGCGGGGACGCTTTTGGAGGTAAGCCAACAAGAGATCAAAGTGGGCTACACCGTGCGTCCTGACATGTGCAATCCAGGCCGAATTCTGCATGGGGGCATTGCCTCCTTGATGTTGGACGATGTGATCGGCATGGGCAATTTTGTGGCAGGATCTGAGTTTTTGATGACCAGCATCAATTTGTCTGTAGATTTTTTGTCTGCAGCCCAGGTTGGGGAGCAGCTCGAGGTGAGTGCCAAGCTGGTGCGTTCCGGTGCCAATTTGAACCATTGGGAGGCGATCATCCGCAAGGACTCTGGCAAAATCGTGGCCAAAGCAAGCTCGAATTTGATTAAGACACATGTGAAGATTGCGGATCTTAAATGAAATACGAAGTACCTGCCTGCTAGTCTACCCGCCGCCGCGGGCAGGCTCTTGGCGGTTTTGCGACTTGGCGAGCCTATTATTTTTTCTTCTCGCAAAGGCGCAGAGACGCAAAGAAATCGTGGTCCGCTCCTACCTCAAGTAGGGTCTTTATTTATCGCCTAGAAAGAACTAAAAACTACATAAGGATAATCTGATGCCCACGAGTCAAGTTTAAAACTAGCTTTCAGGCTGCCCCACTTTTTTCTATGTGCCGTCTATGGGGTTTTTAGTTAACTCACTTGGATTTTATTTAAAAAATTAGATCTTAGTTCTATGAATAAAGTGAGCATCTTTTGTTTATTTCTATTGCCGTTTGTCTTTGCGTGCAGCCAAGAAAAAAAGGAGTTTGGAATTGAGATTTCGAGGGATGCGAGTCAGATCACGAAAGGAAAGCAACTTTTTGAGCAACACTGCTCCTCTTGCCATCAGTTTGATCAGGATGCCATCGGGCCTAATTTGAGCGGCCTCACCCGTAAGGTGGAGAGCTCATGGATACGGGAGTTTATCACGAATCCTGCCGCAGTACTGGAGAAAAAGGATGCAAGAGCGCTTGCACTTCTTGAAAAATACAGAACTCAGATGCCGGGTTTCCCTCAATTGACAGCGCAAGATCTGGATGCTTTGCTGAGTTACTTGCACACTTTCTCCACAGCTCCTATCCCGATATCTGGAGATACCACCTCGAATTTAATTCCGGAAAAAGTACAAGATTCAGGCATTCGTCTGGAGCTGGAGCTCTTCGCACAGCTTCCGCCCTCTGATACCAAGCCTCCGCTGGCTAAGATGACCAAAATGGAGCCGATTCCAGGAACAGCTCGTCTGATGATCAACGACCAGCGCGTGGGTTTGTATGAAATTCTAGAGGGAAAGCCTCAGCTATACCTGAACATTGCCGCAGAGCGCCCTTTAATGGTCAGTCAACCGGGTTGGGCAACGGGCCTTGGGAGCTTTGCTTTTCATCCAGAATTTGAAAAGAATGGTCTTTTTTACACGTCTCACACCGAAAAGGGATTGGTAGCACCTGCCGATGTGAGCTATACAGATAGTTTGGAGGTCTTTATGCAATGGGTACTGACGGAGTGGAAGGCAAACAATCCGAAGGCCAGCATTTTCAAAGGAACGAGCCGTGAGTTGCTGCGCGTAAATAATGCTTCTCAGGCGCATGGCATGCAAGAACTGACCTTCAATCCCCACGCCAAAAAAGGTCGGGATGAGGACTATGGGCTGTTGTATATTGGCTATGGAGACGGAGGAACTGCTGAAAAAGGGTATCCGGAGATTTCCAACCATCAAGGACGAGGAATGTATTCTGGGATTTGGAGAATTGATCCTTTGGGTACCTCAGGTAGAAATGGCAAGTATGGGATTCCTGCAATCAACCCTTTTGCCAAGAATAAAGACAAAGCAGGGGAAGTGCTTGCCTATGGGTTTCGGAATCCTAACCGGGTTTTTTGGGATGCTTCAGGGCAGCTGTTTGCCACTGACATTGGGCAGCACAGCATCGAGGAGATCAACCGTATCGAAGCGGGACAGTTTTATGGATGGCCCATTCGGGAGGGGAAGTTTGTAATCAATCCTTACGGGAGTTTCCGTAGTCTGTATCCCCTACCAGCTGGTGACGAAAAATTAGGCATACGCTACCCTTTCCTGCAACTGGAGCACGACGAGCTAGTGGCCATCATCGGTGGCTATTTGGTAAGTAATGGCCCCTTGAAAGGTAAATTTGTCTTTGGGGACGTGCCTTCGGGAAGGTTATTTTTCGTGGATTTGGCAGTGGAGAATGCGGTACCGCAAACTTGGGGAATCCGATACCAAGGCAAGGAAATGAGCCTCAAGGAACTTGTGGGACAGGATCGGGTAGACTTAAAGTTTGGGTTAGATGCCAATAAGCAGCTCTATGTGATGAGTAAGACGAATGGAGGGGTGTATAAGGTTAAGGTTAATACAATGGAAATACAGTAGAAATAGACTCCGCTACGCTCCGTGAAATATTAAAGGGAAATATGATTGAAATAAAGTAGAAATATCCGCCGCGACCTACCTACCGTAGGCAGGCGGGCTTCTTGAAATAAAGATTTACAATTCTGAGAGATTCTCTAAGTCATTCAAATCTTTTGAACGGCCACTAATTTCTTTATTTCTGCGCAAATCATTCAAATGAATAATTTTCATCGGAATATCTTCAAATACAGTTTGAATAGCATTGTTGTTTATTTCTTGAAAAGTGAACCCTGAAATTTCTTTTAATATTTCGATACAGACTGGTGGCCTTCCGAAGGTGTACACATTAATTTTTGTTTCATTTAGGAAAGAATCCTCGGTCATATCAAAAGTTGGCATTTTAAACAGTTCGAATGCTAGAACTAGGTTACCATAATTCTCTTTTGATACCTCTACGAATAGGTCTAAATCCCCCGTTGTCCTGGGAAATCCATGGTAAATAACAGAATAGCCTCCCACCAAGACATAGTTGACTTTTTTTTCATTCAAGGCAAATAAAAATTCTTGAAAATCTTGGTTAAAAATATTTCCCATGATTAGTTTTTTCGGGATGAGCCTATTGTTTTATCCATTTTTGGAGGGAAACCAATCGGATAGTTGTAAGAAACACTATTGAGGTAGGCAAAAACTTTAGCAATTTCCTCCTTTTCCATGCTCTTGTAATGGATTACCTCTTTTTTCTGCTCAAATAAATTACCTGTAGAGCTTCTGGTTCGGTCTAATTTTGACATAAGTAAAATTACCTTTTTTGTGTATTAGACACTAATCTAGAGAAGAAATTAGATTAAAAACGAAACTTTACAAGATACGAAATACCCGCCGCGGAGAGCAGGAGAATTGCGAAATACGGTGGAAATAGTGTAGAAATAGACTCCGCTTCGCTCCGTGAAATAAGTTGAAATAGCAGCAGAATTTACTATTTCACCGAGCTCGCTCGGTTTATTTCTACTGTATTTCCATTGTATTTCGCCTTTATTTCCTTCTAAGAAAAATTCAATTCTCTTTGAAATATCACTTTTTGAGGCGTATTTGGTAGAGGTGGAGAAAAAGCGATTACACATGTATTCAGGAAATTTTTTAAGAGAAATGATAACAAAGAGCTTCAAAACATTTGTTTTTGGAGCTTTAGGCCTCCTTTTTTTGGGGCTAGTGAGTCCCGCTAGCCTTGCACAATCCGTTCCCAGCCAACTAAAAAAAATCCAAGAATTGCAAGACCGAGCTGCTTATGACTCGGCACGGATACTAGCCAATCAACTTTTGACCGTTAGCGAGTTATCCTCAGAAGAGCGGCTGAGAATTTTGATTTCCAAACAGTTTTCCTTCTATTACCTGGGGCGATATGACTCGCTCCGAGCGGGATTGGGAGCATTGGAAAAAGGAATTGAGGAAGAAGATGCGCTTTACCCTGAACTTTTGATCGTTAGAGGCTTGCAAAAAGGAGAAGATGCGCTCTATGTGGATGCAATCGGCGATTTTCTAGAGGCAGAAAAGCGCTTGATAGCAACCAAGAATCCAGAATACCTGGGGATGATTTACAACAGTTTGGCTGGCAACTTCAAAGACCTGGAGGATATCTCAAGTGCCAAAGCTTATTATCGAAAAGCGAAAAAGGCATATTATAGTTTGGGAGACAAGCGAGCTACTGCGATGGTGTACAATAATCTGGGTGCCATCTACCGAAAGTCCAATCTCCTAGATTCCGCCCTGTATGTCTATGGTGAGGCGAGTAAATTATTGGTAAGCTTAAACAACTCCTTTTTACTTGCCCAAAACTCCTTGAATTTGGGTAATGTTTATGAACAAAAAGGGGAGTTGGACCAAGCAGAAACGGCTTTTCTGAGGTGTTTGAAGTTGTCTGAATCTTCGAAGTTACAATACGGAGTATTGCTGTCCACTGTTAACTTGGGCAATCTTTACCGCTTGAAGAAGGACTTTCCCCGTAGCAAGGACTGGTTAAATCGAGCGTTAAAACTTTCCAACAGCATGGGCTTGGCTCGAGAAAAAGGCTTGGTGCTGGAACGATTATCTTGGTTGGCCCGTGACACCAACAATTTCGAAGAGGCCTATGCCCAATCTGTAAAGGCGGCTGCCATCCAAGACTCCTTAGCTTCTGAATCCGTGAAGAAAGAAGTGCAGGCCTTGCAGAAAAAGTTTGAAAATGAAAAATCAGAAAATGAAGTCTTGAATTTGAAGACGAAAAATCAGCAGGCGACACTTGGCTTATTGGCTGCAGGTATTGGAATCCTCTTGTTGTTCACGTTTATTTTGTATGGGCTGTATCGACAAAAGCGCCTGCTTGCGCAAAAGATGCTTGCTGAATCCGAGCGAGAGGTATTGAGTAAGGCCATTCAGGTTAAAGACATGGAGCTCACCGCTCAGGCATTACAGATCCTGCAAATTAAAAAGCGACTGGACGGTCAGCATGCCGGTTTGCTAAATGAGGAAGTTGGGCAGGAACCGTCTTTGAGTGTCAAGAAAGAAACCTTCGAATTGCTGCAGTTCGAACTCGAAAACCGCATTACGGAGGTTAATGGAGACTTTTTCAAGTGTTTGCTGCTTGCTTATCCGGATTTGAAGCCTACTGAGCTCAAGCTTTGCTCTTACCTTCGTCTCAACTTATCCACAAAAGAGCTAGCAGATGTGCTGAATAAAAGCGTGCGAACGGTGGAAAATACCCGCTTTGCGATTCGCAAGAAAATGGGCCTTGGACCAGAAGATAATTTGGTGGCGCATTTGATTGCAGTGGAGAAGAAGTAAGAAGTATATACAATGTACTAGTTACTAGGCACATTGAAGAACCGTTTAAAATAAACTTCGTTTTGCTCTGTGCTTAGTGGCAATAGGCACTAGAAATTAATTCAACGAGCTCTCTTGATTTACTATAGACCTATCTACGCAAAGTAGGTTGGACACTTTTTAATGTTAAATGCTTGCCAACAGAAACTTAGATAGCCCCACACAGAAAAGTCGCTACAGGTGATTATATGGCCTGATGCAGGTATCTTGTATACTGGCTGTAGATTAATCAATTGAAATTGGCGTGCAGCGTTTTTCTCAAGCGCTCTGGTACTTTGTGCGGTTTTGATCCCTTTAGAGTATTTTTAGAGTAGTGATTTTTTTAGCGATTGATGTCTTTTTTAGAGCATAGAACGTTCTTGTTTTTCGGTTTTCGGAATGTAACAAAAATGTAAAAGACGAAAATTTGACAATCCATTTTTTTGAGAAATAAATAAGGGTTTTTGTGTCGCCGAAGTATTTTTCGAGTAGTTGAATTCGCCCCCCTTCAATTTCATTCACTTACTTTTACGGTGTCTTATTTTGTTCATTTTGTTTAATGAATTTATGTAAGAGGTAGTTGATTGTCTTATCGCCCGTTATCTAATACACAACTGAATGTCCTTCCTGCAAAACGCAAAAAGAGTAAACGCAAAATCATTTTGTAGAGTCTCTTGCAACAAATTCCTTCTTTTGGGAATTTTTTTTATTCTTTCTTCCTCCCTATTTTCTTTCGCAAGTCCGATCGGAAAGTTGGAGAAGAGCTTGAATGAAGAAATTAAACCAAAGGAATCATATTCTACTTTTTCTCAACCCCTTTTTTACCGTGCTGCCGGAGAGGTAAGTATATTTTTTAGTGCGGGGTTTTTCGGGGTTCAGGGGAGTAACACAAACCAGGCAAATCAAATTTTAAATTTATCCACACTTGGAATTTCAAAAATAGGTTTTTTTCAATCTGATGCAGATGGGAACGGTCAATTTGGAGGAACACAAGGGAACGATTTGGCAGGAACGATTAAAATTTATTTTTCAAATGGCACCATTGTGACACGAACCGGTGCTTTGAACTGGAGAGATAATCAAGGTAATACAATTTACCTTTTTGGATTTATTTTGGACCCTGGCCAAGCTACCTATCCAATTTCCTATGGAAGCAGTCAGACGTTTAATCTAATATCCGGCACAGATGCTAACACTAGTTCCACAATTGGTTTGCGTTCGAATTTTTCAAACACGACATTTACTAATAATGGTAGCATAAGCGGTAATGCCGCTACTTCAGGTCTTCTTGATGCATTGAATGCGGAGTTGGCTTTACAAGCGCGCGTATCTGGCATTACGCTCGGAACAGCTAACGTGATTGAAGGCAATAACTTGGTTTACACTGTTACACTTTCACCAGCTACTCCTACCCAACAAATTTTTGATTTTTCAATCACGGGCACAGCCACAGCAACCTCAGATTATTCCACTACCCTTACTTTTACCAATGGAGTAGTAAATAATGGAGATGGAACGATAACGGTACCAAATGGGGTCACCTCGTTTACGGTTACTGTTCCGACGGTGAATGATGCGGATGTAGAGTCTACAGAAACAGCTATTTTAGCTGTGGGTGGCAAAATTGCAACTGGAAATATTTTAGATAATGACACTATCCCAACCATCGCCATCTCGAGCAACAAGTCGACACTGAAGGCTGGAGAGACCGCAACGATTACCTTCACCCTATCTGAAGCATCCAATAATTTTGTCGAAGGTGATATTACCGTGACGGGTGGCACATTGTCGACCTTCACCGGCAGTGGCACTTCCTACACCGCCACCTTCACTCCCACGGCAAGCTCCACTGCGAACGGTGTGGTCTCCGTTGCAAGCAATACGTTCACCAACGCAGCAGGCAACGCCAATGCTGACGGTGTCGATGCCAACAATACCGTCACCATGACGGTGGACACCGTGCGCCCAACCATCGCCATCTCTAGCGATAAGACGACCCTGAAGGCTGGGGAGACCGCAACGATTACATTTACCCTGTCTGAAGTAGCCACAGACGTTGTCGTTGGTGACATTACTGTAACCGGCGGGACACTTTCGAATTTTACAGGCAGTGGCACCTCTTACACAGCCACCTTCACTCCAAGTACCAACTCTACCGCCAATGGTGTGGTGTTTGTTGATAATTCTAAATTCTCAGATGCTGCCGGCAACTTCAACGCTGATGCTTCTGATGCCAACAATACCGTTACCATGACGGTAGATACCGCCCGACCAACTGTCACCATCGTGGTGGCCGACAATGCACTGAAGATAGGGGAGACTTCACTGGTGACCTTTACTTTCAGTGAGGTCGTCACCGGCTTCACTAACGCTGACCTTTTAATTCCCAACGGGACGCTCTCGAGTGTCAGCACCAGTGATGGGGGCTTGACTTGGACGGCTACCTTCACTCCCACCGCCAACGTCCAAGACGCCACTAACCTCATCACCGTGGACAACACTGGCGTCACCGATGCCGCCGGTAACGCCGGCACCGGTAGCACCGACTCCAACAATTACGCGATTGACACCGTGCGTCCAACAATTGCAATCACGAGCAACAAGACGACCCTACTGACAGGGGAGACTGCAACAATCACATTTACCCTTTCTGAAGCAGCTACTGACTTTGTCGTTGGTGACATTGCTGTATCAGGCGGGACAATGTCTAACTTCACGGGCAGTGGCACTTCCTACACGGCTACCTTCACTCCCACTGCCACCTCCACTGCCAACGGCGTGGTTTCTGTTGACAATTCTAAATTCTCAGATGCAGCCGGCAACGACAACGCCGATGGGTCCGACGGCAACAATACCGTCACCATGACGGTGGATACCACAGGACTAGGTGTTACTAGCACTACGGTAATTGAAGATGCTGGTTTTGCTGAATTCACTGTTTCAGGTGCCCCAAACACAATTATAATTTTAGCATTGGCTAATGGTACTGCGTCTTCTTCAGATTATGGACCAGGTATCCAATATCGTGAAGGCTCCACCTGGACCAATTACACGCCAGAAAGTCAGATTACGTTGGATGGCAGCGGGCAAAGACGTGTTAGAGTGGCCATCGTAGACGATAGCCGAATCGAATCGAATGAAACGTTCAAATTAGAAGTCACAGAAGTTCCTGTTGGATTGGCAGGGCTATCGATTTATGACGCTAAATTCAACCCTTTCAACCTATCATCTTTAAGTCTTATCACAGGTGCTGCCGGTGCAGTTGGAGCAACGTATCGTAAAACAAATACAATTACTATCGACGGTCAAGCAATTGATGTGATTGTTTCAATTGATGCCAAGCAAAATGTTGATTCGTTTACTTTTGATAATGATGATACAAATGCAGGACAATTCCAACCTGAAATAAACTCAACTAGTGGTGCAGGATCTTTTGTAGACTTTACCTTTAATTTTTATAAATCAGGTACCACAGATAGAGTTGGTGTTAAAAACTTTGTGGTTAATCCGGTAGATGTAGACGGAAACTCGTCAACAAGTAAGGAGTTTGTGGAATTATCTGGGTTCAATACTTATCAAGTAGATCAAATATCTCAAATTATTGTGGCCCCAGGAACAAAGGGGGCAGCCTTTACAAGATTTGAAGGTAGAAATAGCAGTTTGAATGGAATATCTTTCGAAAACACGGCCTCCTTTGTTGCCTATTATTCCGTTCCAGTTGCATCCTTTCAAGCGAGAATGGGGGTATCAGGCTCTTCATCTGATAGACTATTTTCCATGTCAGTGGGAGAAGTTCGTGGAACCTTCTCTAATCCTTCTTCCAATGGAGCGGATGCAATCAAATTTGGAACCGCAACGATTCAAGACAACGATTTACCAAGTGTAACGATAACCCCAAATAATGCACAAGGTGCAGTAGATGGAAGTGGTAACTTGATTACTACAGAAGCAGGCACAACCAATACGTTTCGAGTAGTGCTAGCCGCTCAACCTACCGGCAATGTAACGGTCGCAATTACTGGACTAGACACAACTGAAGGAAGCCTAAGTGCGAGTTCACTTACGTTTACTACCACCAATTGGAATACCGCACAAACCGTCACCGTGACTGGATTAGATGATCCTCAGATTGATGGTGACATTGCATATACGCTAACGGGAACAGCGTCTGGAGGGGGTTATACCAACCAGACAAGCACTGTTGGAGTTGTCAACCAAGACAATGATTCAAGTCCAGCGGTTTCAGTAAATAGCATCACAGTAAACGAAGCATCCCCAACGGCAGTATTTGAAGTAAGCGGCGCTGCAGGTCAGTTAAGCAGCTTGGCACTTGCCAACGGCACGACGACTGGCCTCACTGGCCTTGCACAATCTAGTGACAATGGTACTACATGGACTGCCTACACCACGGGGACAGTAGCGCTGAATAGCAGCGGCAAACTTTTGGTGCGCACATCTTTGACTCCAGAGCAGGAAGCAGCTGCTGATAATGGAGAGACCTTCACGCTTACCGCAACCAATACAGGAGGAACTGCAGCAGTAGGTACAGGTACTGTCAAGGATGACGGTACGGGCACCATCTTCAATGCAGACGGTACCCCAAATACCACAGCAACTAAGGACGATGATCGAGCACTGACTGTAAACAGCATCACGGTCAACGAAGCTTCCCCAACGGCAGTGTTTGAAGTAAGTGGAGCTGCAGGTCAGTTGACCAGCTTGGCACTTGCCAACGGCACGACTACGGGTCTAACCGGCCTTGCACAATCTAGTGACAATGGCACTACTTGGACTG
>JBILBQ010000029.1:0-24445 GCA_044353615.1 Algoriphagus sp.
TGATGTCCTTGCCTCGGTATCCAATAAATACGGAATCGGTTTCTGGAAGCCAGGTGCTGGAATTATCCACCAAGTAGTTTTGGAAAACTATGCTTTTCCAGGTGGAATGATGATTGGTACTGATTCCCACACGCCAAATGCTGGTGGTCTCGGAATGATTGCAATTGGTGTGGGTGGTGCAGATGCCTGCGATGTGATGGCTGGATTGCCTTGGGAACTGAAGTTTCCAAAATTGATTGGTGTGAAGTTGACAGGCAAGCTATCCGGATGGACAGCTGCAAAAGATGTGATCTTGAAAGTGGCAGGTATCTTGACCGTTAAAGGCGGTACTGGTGCTATTGTTGAATATTTTGGTGAAGGAGCGCGTTCCCTTTCCGCTACAGGAAAAGGTACCATCTGTAACATGGGTGCCGAGATCGGAGCGACGACTTCTATCTTTGGTTACGACGAAAAATCTGCCGCCTACCTATCTGGTACAGGCCGTTCTGATATCGCTGCACTAGCAAACGGCATCGCAGAGCACTTGACTGGTGACCCTGAAGTATATGCTCAGCCAGAGTTGTACTTCGATCAAGTAATTGAAATCAATCTTTCTGAGTTGGAGCCGCATGTAAATGGTCCATTTACACCTGATTTGGCTTGGCCTATTTCTAAATTCGCTGCAGCGGTTAGAGAAAACGGATGGCCAGCAAAATTGGATGTGGGATTGATCGGTTCTTGCACCAACTCCTCTTATGAAGATATCTCTAGAGCCGCTTCCTTGGCGCAGCAGGCTGTAGATAAGAAGTTGGTAGCCAAGTCCGAGTACACCATCACTCCGGGATCTGAGCAAGTTCGCTTTACGGTCGCTCGAGATGGATTTTTGGACACTTTCGATAAGATGGGTGGCGTAGTACTTGCCAATGCTTGCGGTCCATGCATCGGACAGTGGGCGAGACATGGTGCTGAAAAGCAGGAGCGTAACTCCATCATCACTTCCTTCAATCGGAATTTTGCGAAGCGTGCGGATGGAAATCCAAACACGCACTCGTTTGTTGCTTCTCCAGAGATTGTGACGGCGCTAGCCATTGCTGGAGACCTTACATTCAACCCACTTACGGATACATTAACTAACTCTGAAGGCAATCAAGTTCGCTTGGAAGAGCCAAGAGGATTGGAATTGCCAACCAAAGGCTTTGCTGTAGAAGATGCAGGCTATCAAGCTCCTGCCGCTGATGGATCAACGGTTCAGGTGTTGGTGGCGCCTACTTCAGATCGTTTGCAGCTATTGGATTCATTCGCTGCCTGGGAAGGTGTTGATTTGAAAGGATTGAAATTATTGATCAAAGCCAAAGGAAAATGTACCACGGACCACATCTCCATGGCAGGTCCTTGGTTGAAGTACCGAGGTCATTTGGACAACATCTCCAACAACATGCTCATCGGAGCGGTGAATGCATACAACGACGCCACCAACTCGGTGAAAAACCAATTGACTGGTGCGTACGGTGAAGTTCCAGCAACCCAGCGTGCTTACAAGGCGGCAGGTATTGGTTCGATTGTCGTAGGAGATGAAAACTATGGGGAAGGTTCTTCTAGAGAGCATGCAGCCATGGAACCTCGATTCCTAGGCGTTCGTGCGATCTTGGTGAAGTCTTTTGCTCGTATTCACGAGACCAACTTGAAAAAGCAGGGGATGCTTGCTTTGACTTTTGCAAATCCTTCTGACTACGACTTGATTCAGGAGAACGATGTGATCGATATTGTCGGATTAACCAGCTTTGCCCCTGGCAAGCCATTGGAAGTGGTCTTTCATCATGCCGATGGAACTCATGACAAAATAGCGGCCAACCATACCTACAATCAAGGTCAAATCGAATGGTTTAAGGCAGGAAGTGCACTTAATTTGATTAAGGTAAAAGCATAATTGAACCAAATTCAATTGAAGCCGTAATGAGTAATTCGTTACGGCTTTTTTTTTATGAAGATCTTTAAACCAATAGCAATTCCATTCTTTTTGTTCTGTTTCCTAGCTTTTGCTGGTTTTGCACAAGCCCAGAATGAATCCGATGAGCGTTCATTACTTGAGATTCAAAAAGGAGTAAGTTTCACGAAAGACTCTCTATTTAGTTTAAACCTTCGGTTCCGATTGCAAAATCGAGTTGGCTTTCGGACAGATAGCGGGGAGGACTTGAGCTTTGAACAAACCGATTTTCGAATTCGAAGGTTGCGCATGCGAATGGATGGTTTTGTGCTCAGCCCACGTTTCCAATATTACATCCAACTTGGATTTTCTAAATCAGACATGGATTTGGATGGGGGAGAAGTGGCGCAGCCGATTCGAGATGCAATCCTGTACTACCACTTTAGCCCAAATTTTTATGTGGGCATGGGTCAAGCCAAATTACCAGGGAATCGAGAGCGGGTGATTAGCTCAGGGAATTTGCAGTTTGCTGACCGATCCCTTGCAAATTCATTTTTTACGTTGGATCGAGACTTTGGACTATTTGCCTACTACACGGTTCCTACGCAAAGCAAGGTTGTGTACCAACTCAAAGCAGCGATTACTTCAGGAGAGGGTCGTAACCCCTCCGTAGGAGATCGAGGCTTGAGTTATACCGGAAGAATTGAGATGCTGCCTTTGGGAAAATTTGCAAATGGAGGGGACTATTCCCAAGGAGATTTGGAGTTTGAAACTCGTCCTAAACTTTCCATTGGTGCGAGTTACAATTTCAATGAAAGCGGGGCACGGGCTAGAGGCCAACTGGGTCCAGAATTGTTTGAAAAGCGCGATCAGCAGGTGTTTATTGCCGATGTGATGGCAAAATATCGTGGATGGGCCCTCTTGGGGGAGTATTTTTCTAGAAATGCCCCTGATCCAATCATGCAAGGTACTTCACGTATCGGACAAGCAGTATGGGTGGGTACGGGTCAAAATCTCCAAATCAGCAAGCTGATCACAAAAAAATCGGAGCTTGCTTTCCGGTTTTCGCAGGTCATTCCAAAACAAGCGATTCGATCCTTAGAAATGCAGCGGGAGGAGACTACGCTAGGTTACACGCGTTATGTGGGAGGTCACCGAGTGAAACTGCAAGCAAATATGGGCTATTCTTGGGCCGACGGAAGTCCTCAATTAAGCCAAACCACAAACTACTGGTTTGGACTTTTCCAGGTTGAATTCGGTATCTAAAGAGGATTTTGGGCCTTTCAGGAAACTTTACAAGGCCTTTGCTTTGGCTAAATATTCGGTAACCAAGTCCATATCGGGATGGCTGATTGCCAGTTCCTCCAAATAACTCAAGGCACTTACTTTATCTCCCGTGAGCGTGTAATAAATGCCTTTGTTTCGAAGGGCAAATGGGTTTTTGGAATCCATCGCCAAACTTTGATTGATTAAAGCAAGACCTTCCTCCAATTGATTGCTGTAGAGGAGGTACAACCCGTGATTGTTGTAAAAATAGGCCTGTCGATTGTCTAAAGCGATAGCTTTTTCCACTGCTTTCACCGCACCTGAATAGTCCTTTTCCTCAAAGGAAATCATGGACCTCAAGTTGTGTAGATTCGGCTCCAAGGGATTGATTTCTTCCGCCTTTACCAATACCGACTTGGCGGATTCGTACTCTTTTTGATAGAAGTAAATGGTGGCTTGATTGACTAAGAGGTCTGAATTCTTAGGATCTAGTTCAGAAGCTTTTTGAAAGGATTGGAGCGCTGCAGGATAGTTTTTAAGTTTCTCTTCGGTAAGTCCCGCCAAAAAATAGGATCTCCAATCGGATGGACTTTCGGATACCATACGGGAGGCATCCTCTTTTGCATTGTAATTGGCGCCGAGATCCAAGTAAGCCAAGCCACGCTGAAACACTGCATCCAAATAGGTTGGGTTTTTCTCTAAGGTCTTGCCGAAATCTTGAATGGCTTCCTCAAGCTGATTCAATCGCAGGTGTGCCATCCCTTTGTTGTAGTAGGCATCACTAAAATTAGAATCTAGGGCAATGGCCTCTTCATAAAATCCCAGAGCAGTTTTTGGGTCATTCTCCTCCATTTTCTTATTGCCTTTGAGCAGGAACCTTCCTTTTTGGTCATCGATGCTATCGCATCCTATCCAAATGATTGGAATGAAAAGAAGGATTTTACTGATCAGGTTTTTCATCATGAGTTGGTTTTGGTGTCTTTGCTTGTACCTCTTCTCCCAAGAGCAAAGCATAGGGTTTGGTGGAGTTGGAAAGGTCAAAAATTTCCCGAAGGATGGCTAAAATGGGAATAATCAAAATCATCCCTGCAACACCCCAGATGGAGGCACCCAGTAGTAGTCCGAGAAAGGTAACAAAGGCATTTAGGTTGACCTGTCCACCTACAATCTTTGGGGTGAGGAAATTTCCTTCGAGCAGTTGGATTACCTGATACACCGCCAAGATAAGCAGGGGTGAAAGTAAGCTGTCCATGGTTAGGGCGGCATAGGCAGTGGGCAATAGTGCTCCAATAAAGGGCCCGATATATGGAATGATGTTCAGCACTGCACCAATTAGACCAAAGAATACCGCATGCTTCACGCCGATGATGGAGTAGGCACTGATATTTAACACGGCTAAGATGACCATTACCTTTCCCATACCGGTGACGTAGTTCAAAACTACCTTTCGCAAACTCCCGATTTTTTGTTTTACCTCTTCAGCTTTTGTTGTTGGATAAAGCTTGACCATCACGTTGGCCAGGTGGTCGCGGTAGAGCAAAAAGAAAAACATGAAGATCGGAATGAGGACCAAGCTAGAAAGGGAGCCGATGGCATTAATAGCAAAGGTGGATAGACTGCTGCTATTTCGATTGAGCAGGTTGTACAGGGCGGCAGTGTCCAGCTGGTCGGTTAGCTTGGATTGAATGCCCAAGGTAGCAGCTGTCCAGGTATCAATTTCAGTTGTTAGCGTATTGATGCGGCTGGATACGTCAGCAAAGTCGTTTGAAAAGCCAATCAGGTTGCCCACAATGAAACTCAGCAATGCTGCTGTAATGGTAATCATAAGGATTAAAGAGAAGGTGCAGGAGAGTGCCCGTGGAAAGCGATGCCGCTCCAAAAAGAGGCTCAGCGGGGTAAATAGTACCGCAAAAAAACCACCTAGAGCTAGGGGGATTAAAATTGATTTTCCAACTACCAGCAAGAAGACCAAGATAATCAGTAACGCCAACACAGCGAGTGCCTTGAGGTAGGGAGGTAGTTGTAGGGTTTTAGCTTCCATAGAATTATGGCAAGGTTGTGTTTAACAAATAGGAAAGTTTTACCCTACTACCAATCCACTACGCTTGAGTAGGGCATCTGGTTTAGGTTCTCTTCCTCTAAAACGTGCATACAAGAGAGAGGGATGCTCGCTGCCTCCTGCTGAAAGGATATTTTTTTCAAAGGAAAGCGAAGTTTCGGCATTGAAAACACCCTTCTCTTGAAATAATTCAAAGGCATCGGCATCTAGTACTTCGGCCCATTTGTAGCTGTAGTATCCTGCCGCATAGCCGCCCTGAAAAATATGGGAGAAACTCGTGCTTATGCGCGTTGCTTCTACGGAAGGCAGCAATTCAGTAGCTTTTAGTACTTGTTGTTCAAAGGCCTTGATTTCTCCGATTTGACTAGGATCTTGACTATGGTAGGCCATGTCCAATAGCGCAAAGCTCAATTGACGTAGGGTCATGTAGCCTTGCTGAAAGTTGGCAGCCTTCTTAATTTTTTCAACCAGCTCAGCCGGGATAACCTCTCCAGTTTGGTAGTGCTTCGCAAATAGATCGAGGCATTCTTTTTCATAGCACCAGTTTTCAAAGATCTGGGAAGGGAGTTCCACAAAATCCCAGAACACGCTTGTGCCGGATAGGCTTTCATAGACTCCTCTTGCCAGCATGCCATGCAGTGCATGTCCAAACTCATGGAATAGGGTGGTTACCTCGTTGAAGGTCAGTAAACTAGGGCTAGTCTTGGTTGGCTTGGTAAAATTGCAGACAATGGAGATATGTGGTCGGTGATCTACAGTTCTCTCTTTAAATTGTCCTCTGTAGGAGGTCATCCAAGCTCCATTTCGTTTGCCAGGTCTAGGGAAAAAGTCTGCGTAAAACACGGATAAAAATTGATTATCGCGATCGTAGACCTCGTATGCGGTCACCTCAGGATGGTAAACTGGAATTTCTAAGTTGGCCACAAAGCGAAGTCCAAACAGGCGAGAAGCAGTGGCAAATACGCCTGAAATCACATTTTCCAAACTGAAGTAGGGGCGTAGTTCTTCTTCGTCCAGCGCATACTTTTCTTTCTTCAGCAATTCGGAATAGTAGGCGAAATCCCATTTTTCCAGGACTTCCAACTGGTCTAATTTCTTAGCCAAGGCTGCGACTTCTTGCACATCAAGTGCTGCTTTGGGTTTGGCTTTTTCCAAAAGGGAATTCAAAAACTCAAAAACGGTCTCTGGGCTTTTCGCCATTCGCTCTTCCAAGGTGAAGTGGGCATGGCTTTCGTAGCCTAAAAGCTTGGCGCGCTGCTGCTTTAGCGTCACCAACTGCCGAACAATTTCTTGGTTGTCCAACGCATCTTCTTTTGCGCACTTGGTATTGAAGGCCATAAATAGCGTCTTTCGGAGACCTCTGCTTTGGGCATAGGTCATTACAGGGATGTAAGAGGGGTAGTCTAGGGAAAAAGCCCATTGGCCCTCCTGTCCCTTTTCGGCTGCGAGTTGCGCGGCAGCTTCCAATGCTCCCTGAGGGAGTCCTTCGAGTTCGGTCACTTGGTCCACAAAGTGCACAAACTTGTTTGTCTCTGCCAATACATGCTCCCCAAATTGAAGGCTGAGCTGTGCAAGCTCTTGATCTAATTTCCGGAGGGTTGCTGCATCGGATTCTCCCAACTGGGCACCATTGCGGACAAAGGACTTGTAGGTTTTTTCGAGGAGGGTCGTTTGCTCAGGACTAAGGGAAAGCTGCGCTCGCTGTTCAAAAACCTGTGCAATGCGTTGGAATAGCTCTTGATCCAACAAAATATCGTTCGCATAGTCGGTTAGGAGTGGGGAAATTTCCCGGGCCAACTTTTGGATTTCATCGTTGGTTTCCGCTGAATTCAGGTTAAAAAAAATGGAAGATATCACGCCCAAGTGCTTCCCACTTTTTTCCAATGCTTCTACCGTGTTTTCAAAGCTGGGTAGCGCCACCGCTTTGATTGCCTCAATTTCTTTTTTTGCGGCTGCTATAGCCGCAATAAATGCAGGTTGAAAATGATTGGGTAAAATCTCAGTAAAGGGAGCGGTAGTAAAGGGAGTATGGAATGCGGAAAGTAAGGGATTGCTCATGAAATCGATAGAGGGAATCAATTGGTTTTACCTAGAATACAATTTCAAAATTACCGATTTGTAGGGGATTTTAACCCGATTTTGCAGGCATTTTCCCAAGGATCTGCTATAAAAAAACTAAGGCCAGGAAATTCCTGGCCTTAGTTGCTCTTAGTGAAAGTCACAAGTCATGCTTTCCATACCGATGGGAGCTCCATCTGGGATATTGAGCACTTGCTGAGGAGTCAATTCCTCCGGAAGTCTTAGGTAGGCTTCAATCTTTTGTTTCAAATAATCTCGGTGTGCTTGCAACAGGCTGGAGGATAAATTACCAAAAGAACTTAGCTGACTCAGTTCCCGCCGTACCAAGGCGCGAACGGTCTGCGACGCGCCAGCATTTTTGGATAGGGAGATCAAGTGATCCACTAGTTTTGCTTCAGTCATCAATTTAATCTCTGCTCCAAGACCCGCAGGCATGGTATTGCTAAATACCTGAGTACGTACTTTGGCAAGCACGTTTTCCAATCCAGGCAATGCAGCATTTTGAAGTTGCTGCAAGTAAATCCGATTTACTCTTCCAGGTTCGAAAAGGAAGAAAAAGGTAGCATCCACTACGTTTTCAGCTGGAGCGATGGGATCAAATACAGGTCCAGTCCGTGATGGGAAAGTTTCTCTGTTTTTGCCATAGCCATAAGGTCTTGGTGGAATTAAAGACAAAATCGAGGCAGGTATCTCCAATTGTTTCGTGCTGATGGAAAGTAGGAGGGCATCTAGGGCTTCAATTTGACTTTTGGACGAAATCCACTGGTGCGCAGTTTGGTTGTCACCTTTGACTTTATAGGTGTAGTCTAGGCCACCGACCAACTTGCTCGTTGCCTCCAGCTGGTAGCGGTGCATCAGGTAAAGTGGAACAAATACTTCTTCCAAGATTGCTTGCGGTTCTCCTGTTTTGATGGAATTGAGCCCGAAGGTTTTCATGCGTTTTTCACGCAAGGTTAACATCCGTTTGAGTTCTTCTGGAGCAGAAGCTCCATTGTCCCAAAGGTGGGAGCGTGGATGTACTCCACTTGGATTTCGTGAATCTGAATCGGTGATAAATTCATAGCCTGCAGCGTAGGTGGCTTGAAGATTTTTTTCTAAAAACTCTTCCTCGGTTTGGTTTGGAGCTGGTTGCCCATAGCCGTAGGTGATGGCCAGCTTGTCCCACTCTCCAATTTTTAGGTCATAGGCATTTCCAAAATCAATTTCCCCTTTTTCATTTTCTGTAATCACTGGATGTGGATAATCCATCACAGAAGAGCGACCTGTAGCTGAAGTAGCGTAGCTGTGTGCCAATCCAATGGTATGCCCGATCTCATGCGCTGACAGTTGCTTCAAGCGGTTCAACGCAAACTCCATCAATTTGGGATCTGCTGTATTTCCATCCTCGAAAGGCTGAAGAAGTCCTTGGCCGATCAGGTAATCCTGTCTTACTCGTAAGGAACCGAGGGATACTTGCCCCTTGATGATTTCACCAGTTCGTGGGTCCTGAATACTAGATCCATAGGACCAGCCTCGAGTGGAGCGATGAATCCATTGGATGACATTATACCGTACATCGCTTAGGTCCAAGCCTTCAGGGGCAAGTTCTACGCGAAATGCATTTTTAAATCCAGCTGCCTCAAAGGCTTGTGCCCACCAGTTGCCTCCTTCAATCAATGCACTTGCTACAGGCTCTGGAGTGCCACGATCTAAGTAATAGACAATGGGCTCAATTACCTCAGAAACTGCTGCAGTGGGATCTTTTTTCTCCAATCGGTGTCTAGAGATAAAACGCTTCACCAATGGTTGATCAATGGGAGTGGTGTAATCTTGGTAGCTGATGAAGAAATAGCCAGCACGGGGATCAAATTTGCGCGTCGCATAAAGCTCTGGCAATTCGATGAAGGAATGCCTCATCCGAACAGTTACTGCATCAGGACTTGGAGTCACGGAACGCAAATTTGCTCCTGCGCCAGATCCTGTGAGGGTGATGGTAGCTTCTACTTCTGTGTTTTTAGGGAAGTTTTTGGTGGTGGGGTAGTACAAAACAGAGCGACTTGGGTCTACTTTGTAACTGCCTTGCTTTGTCCTTGCTAGCGTTTCACTCACTCCATGCACATCTTGTAGGAAAAAGTTAGTTGCATCCACGATGTGGGAATTTCCTTCGGATTTTACCACTTCAAATCCCCATAGCGTGGATTGAGCAAAAGCATCTTGAATGGATTTGGCCTCGTATGGATTTTTGGTATAGGCTCGGTAGTCGTAATTCTTGTGCACCATCAGGATTTTAGTTCCTGTCTTACGAAATTCCACCACCCGGGTATCTCCCAATTGCCCTCGATCCAATCCAATGTCATTGGATCCAATACCAGCAGTCAAGGCATTGACATACAGGAGTTCTTGGTTAAGGGAGGAAATTTCTAAGTAAATCTTTCCTTTTTCTTCATCCAGGTAGAAGGGAACAAATCCCTCCTTCTTCGTCATTTTTGAAAAATCCTGGGCAAGGAGCCAGCTTTGCTGTAACAGGACTAGAAGGAGTAGAAGACCAATTTTTTTCATGAGCGTGCATTTTTTTGTCAATTTATCAAAAAGCTAGGTGGCTATCCTACCACTCCTAAAAAAATTAATGCAAGGCATAGCGAAGCAGGAGCACGGTGTCGGTTTGTTTGGGCCCTGAAATCGCTTGCATGCCCGAACTGATTACTTCTCTGTCCGAGTAGATCGTTTGAGCAATTCGAAAATAGGCCGTAAGCCGTGAATGAATCTTGTATTGGGCCAACAAATACTGCCTGCCTCCTCTACCCGAGAAGGCAGGAATTGCAAAAGTTCCCACTGCATTTTGCTCGTACGCATAGAGCCTGTTGTCAAAGGTGTCGGTGTCAAATAATGCCATTCGAGCAGTAAGTTTCCAGTTCTCTCTGGCAAAGGAACATTCTTGAATCAGCATCCATCCCTGTGTTTTTCTCTGATCGAAGGTTACCTGATTCCAAAGTACTCGCGACCGACTGCTCAATTCAGGTGAAATATCCAGCTCCAAGCTTGCCTGGGCTTGGCTTTTTAAGATCGTCCCAACTTGTTGCGTTGGTGTAAATTCCACCTCTTCTGTAAGATTTCTCATTTTACGTTCCTGCTTAACTTGAAGGGTTACTTGCCTGGTTTTTTGTGGCTGGTAGCTCCAGCGAACTAGCCATTCCTGTCCATTGGAGGGAGTAGATATTCGGAACTTAAGCCAGGGAAAGGTGAAGAAATCTACGTAAGCATTGAGTTTGAGGGTTGCTGAAGGCTTGACCTGAAACCCTAAATACACTCCTCGTTCGTTGCTAGGGCGGGTACTCTCTGCAAATGCAGTAGCGTACAAACTCTGGAAGTGTCGGTCATAGCTTCTCCAAAGCAGCGAAAAATCCACCGTTCTACTCAAGCTACTCACCAAACCAAGAACAGTTCCTTGTCCTTGACTCTTCGAAATTGCCGACTCACCAAAGAAAGCAAAGTTCTTCCAGGTAAGATTGGCATAGAGGCTCCCAACCTGATTCGTTTGGCCCGAAAAATCAAAGGCATTGTAGCTCGTCGCATTTCTAATCCAGGGAATGCTAAACTGGGTATGCAGGAAGTTAAGCCCAGCAGACCAGCGTCCCGAGGTAGCGCTGTATTGAAGGTTACTGCCTAGGTTGGTTTCTCGCACTTGGTTTTTGGTGGATAGCTCGCTCAAACTTCTGTGTAGCCCCGTTTGGGAGAGGCTAGTTAGCGTCTGTGGTGCTGACCCTAGAGAATCACTCGATTCCGTCACTCGTCCATCCTTCCCAATTGAGGAGAGAATAAGACTACTTTGCCATCGACCCATTTGCCGGGTCAATCCAATTCCTCTAAAAAAACCTGTTTCGATACTTGCCGTGTAGGGTAGCACCCCCATGCTGCTTCTGCGTACGGTAGGAACTGTTTCTGCGCCTTTACCCAAACTAAATCCCGCACCAAAGACTAGTCCCTGCCCAAAGCTAGCTTGAAAATCTCCTAGGGAAATGGTTTTCCATTTTCCAATTCCGTAGCGAGTGAAGTGGAAAGAGGCAAAATTGAATCCATAGCGCCTAGTTTTGGTATCCCAGGTAAGGACTTCCCCCGCATCCTTCTCTAGGATAAGTCCTAGACTGAAATCTTTGGCATGCTGAACTCTATACCGTAGGAACAAGTCGTTTGGGTCGCCCAAGTACCGACTTGTGGTATTGAGGGTACTGTCATTTTTAGAATAGCCCTTGCGCAACTCCCAGTTTCTTCGGTGGCGAAGCACTAAAAAGTTGTTTTCTTCACTTCGCAAACGCTCAAAAAAGGTCTTGCTACTAGTTGCAGTGGTTTCAAGGGTGAGGAAAGGCAGGATAGTGACCAAAGTGGTACTATCCCAATTGGGGAGAGTTTGCAGCTCGTAGAGCGAAAGAAAATCACCCCAAGTCCTACGGTGCTCCAGTAAAGACTGAATTTGTGGAGTAGACAGGAGGTAGGTTGCTTGCAATTCATCTGCCGTTACTCGGTTGATTTCAAGGGGATTCTGGTAGATTTCTAGAAGCAATTCATACAGGGCTTCGTAGTCCAAATCCTCGTCTTGGATGGGAAACAGTCGCTCCATCAGCTGTAGGATATCCAAGGTTGGAGGCCTGTTTTCTTGAGCGATTGCGGGTAAGGCAAGCAAGAGAAAGCCACATAAATAGAAAATCACCTTCATACTTAGCGCTTTAAGAATAGCGAGAGATGGTGTGTGTTTCCTAAGGCAGTATTTTGTCCAAAGGCATAGTCTAAGCCGTAGTTTTTCTTTTGCAGTCCAAGCCCAAAGTTGAGGGCAGTGGGGTAGGAGTGAATGCCGGTTCGCAGGATGATCCACTTTTCAAGGCTGTATTGAAGGCCAAACTTAAAAATGGGGGACTGGTCCAACTCTTTTTCAAGCTCTGCATGGATTTCTAGGTTTTGGGAAGGGAGGTAGGTAGTCCCCATTTGGAGTAGGGTCGGGAGACGTTGGGAGGAATAGTTACTGATTTTGGCTTGATTCACGTTTGTGAGCTGCGTTCCGAAGAAAAACTTGGGTCCTAATTCTGCCAATCCCCCTAAAGAGAATTGAAAGGCGTTTCCTGTTCCAAAACCTTCGATATGGGTTTGAAACCAACCTGCCTTGAGACCAAAACTTAGGATCCCTCGGGTGGTGCCTAGCCCTAGTTCCAGTCGGTGTTGATTGAATAGCTCCCCTCCGTAACGCGCAATGCCAATTCCGATGCTTCCTTTTTGGCTTTTAAAAACACCCGACAGGGCAGTAGTGCTTAGTTCTTGGATTCCAAACCGCTGGTCAACTGCGATGCCGACCTCAGAATCAATGATTCTATCGAGGGCACCCACATTGTTTGCAAGGCTCCATGCATCACGATGGTACAATTTGGTAGTTCCTAATCCTTGGCTTTTGGCTCCAAAGGCTTGGGTGGACAGGTCTATTTGGGCTGATGTATCAATAGAAAACAGCAGCCATAAGCAAAAAATCAGGCTAGGCTTCATTAAAAAAGATTAAAAAGTGAATATCTAAATGTATGCTATTCTGTGGATTAATCCAAGGGGGAATGACAGTATGAGAAATAGCTGTAGCTACAGATCATTTAGGAGATTGGTGATTTGGAAAGCGACCTTATTCAATTAAAAAAAAATGGCTCAATTTTGATTAAAATGAACACCGAATAATATTTTGAAAATTTTTCGCAATCGATTGTTTGAAGAGAAAAAAACATTTTCTATTTTTCGAGTGTATTCATGAATTGAATATCTACAATAGGTTTAATAGGTTTGAGAGCAGGAAAAGGTCGGGATTTTATTCCGGCCTTTTTTTTTAGTTCATTTTCAAGTTACTTGAAGCCTAGATTGATATTCAATCACTAGTTATGACTATTGATCACCTCAAAGCCTTACTTCAGGACGGATTTACCAAGCATTTACCTGGGAAGGAGGCGCATATTAAAATGGCTCCCCAGCCACTTGATTTGCGTAGGTTTTCTACGGCATTCGCTGAGCCACCTAAGAAAAGTGGGGTTTTACTTTTGTTTTACCCTGACGAGGGGGCAGTGTATTTTCCCTTAATCAAACGGCCCCAGTACCCGGGAGTGCACAGTGGGCAAGTAGGCTTTCCAGGAGGGAAAATGGAGTCTACGGATCCAGACATTCTTTTTACGGCCTTGCGGGAAGCAGAAGAGGAGATTGGGATAGATGCAGGCAAAGTAGAGGTCCTTGGGCGGCTATCTGATCTTTACATTCCAACTAGCAATTTTCTGGTAACCCCTGTGGTTGGATTTATACAGGAGAAGCCGAGTTTTGTTCCCGAGCAGCGGGAGGTAGCCAGGATTATTACTACAGAAGTGATTTCCCTTTTTCATCCCGAGGTTAGAAAGCAGACCCAGCTTGCTGTAGGAGGAGGGATGTACTTGGATACTCCTTATTTCGCAGTAGAGGAAGAGGTAGTTTGGGGTGCTACGGCGATGATATTGAGTGAACTTATCCAGATTTTGGATGAAAAATCAACGCTAGGAATGGCTTTTTAGTCAATAGTTGGTAATGTTGTAGCGAAGAACCCAAGATACTATGCAGGAGCAAACGAGTCCCTTTTTAACCAATGATGCGGTAGTCTTTGGTCTTTTGATGGCCATTTTGGCTTTTGTTTTTGCCTCATCTGCGAGCAAACATCCTTTTTGGGTTAAGTTTTACACCTATGTGCCCACGGTATTGCTCTGCTATTTTATTCCTGCTGTTTTCAATTCCTTAGGGATTATATCTGGAGAGTCTTCCAACCTATACAAAGTAGCCTCCCGCTATTTGTTGCCAGCTTCTTTAGTCCTATTTACAATTAGTGTGGACCTCAAAGGCATCCTTCGCCTAGGCCCAAAGGCCTTGACGATGTTTCTTACCGGAACTGTTGGGATTGTATTTGGTGGCCCGGTAGCCTTGCTTACAGTCGGATGGATTCAACCTGATTTATATGCAGGTACGGGACCAGATGAAATCTGGAGGGGATTATCTACCATTGCTGGGAGTTGGATTGGTGGAGGAGCCAATCAAACAGCGATGTTGGAAGTTTTTGGAGCGAGTCCCGCGCTTTTTGGGCAGATGATAGCCGTGGATGTGTTGGTGGCGAATTTTTGGATGGCTTTTTTGTTGTATTGGGCTGCCAAACCAGAGAAAATCGATAAGTTCCTAAAGGCCGATACTACAGCGATTTATGCGCTTAGGGATCGAATTGCAAAAGCAAGAGAAGCAAGTATGACCATTCCTAGTTTAAAAGACACGATACTTATCCTCGGATTTGGGTTTGGGGTTACGGGAGTTTCGCATTTTTTTGCTGACTTTCTGGCTCCTTGGTTTGAGAATAATCATCCCGAATTGAATCAGTACTCCTTGAATTCGGCATTCTTCTGGATTGTAGTCATTGCTACTACGCTAGGTTTGGTTTTATCCTTTACCAAGGCTAGAAATTTGGAAGGGGCAGGTGCCTCATCTATGGGATCGGTCCTCCTTTATGTCTTGGTTGCTACCATAGGAATGCAAATGGACTTGGGTGCAGTCCTTGACAATCCCATCCTATTTTTGATTGGGGTAATCTGGATTTTATTTCATGTGTCGCTGATGCTTTTGGTCGCTTGGCTGATCAAAGCTCCTTTCTTTTATGTGGCAGTAGGTTCACAGGCTAATGTAGGAGGTGCGGCTTCTGCACCCATCGTGGCATCCGCCTTTGATGCTTCTTTGGCTTCCGTGGGGGTGCTTTTGGCGGTGCTAGGCTATGCTCTGGGTACGTATGGGGCGTATATCAGCGGATTGATTATGCAGTGGATGTCAAGCCAGTAATTCTCTTTTATACCTCGCTCAAGAGTATACTTTCACTGCAGTTCCACTTACGGTTACCATCAACATTCCCTCTCGAATCGTTTCGTAATCGAGGTCTATACCAATTATGGCATTTGCACCTAGCTGCCGGGCTTGCATTTCCATTTCGGACATGGCTGTTGCTTTTGCTTCCCGTAGCACTTGCTCATAAGCCGAAGATCTTCCTCCCACAATGTCGGTGATGCTTGCAAAAAAATCTTTGAAGATGTTAGCACCAATAATCGTTTCTCCAGAAACGATGCCTAAATAGTTTTCAATTGGATGGCCTTCAAGGGTTGAGGTAGTGGATAGAATCATTTGTGTAGCGAATTTTGTAGTTTGTTCCTGTCGAATTTCGAATATTTTAGAATATAATTGAGAGAAGGGGCTTGAATATTTGATGGAGCGCGCACATTTTTTTGTATTGAAAATAAAGTCGGGATTTGGCTCGTTTACCTTTAAAGTTGGCATTTAGCACTATTTTTGTCAGCTAGCTTTAGATGAAGCTTTCTCGTATGATCTCAAGACTCCTTCTACTATTTTCGCTACTTCTTTTGGGAGCTGGACTTCAGGCCCAGGGATTTTTGGCAAATAGGCCTTCCATTTATGCGTTTGCGGGTACCTCAGGCGCGAACTTGAGTCAATTCAATACCCTGCTTGATGAGCGTGGAATACTTCCAATTCAGAACAAGTACAATTCCTTTGGACTGGGGTATCAGGCAAGGCTGAATGATTTTATTTTCGGGTTTGAACTATCACAACATCAAAGTCAACCAGCAGAAATAGGGAGCCATCGTTTCCAATACCGAACCTCCCGCGCCTTAGTGAATCTAGGTTATTCGTTGACCGAAGAAGGAAAATTCCAATTTATCCATTACCTATCCCTTGGGTTGGGTTACATGAATGTGCAAATGCTTCCTCAGGAGCAATCCAAGGATCTGAATACATTCCTTAAAGATCCAGGCCAGGGGTTTATTTTGAGGGAAAATAACATTCAAAAAGGGACCCGTTATTACGGTAATTTTTTAACCGAAATTGGATTCCAGCTCTCGTATGATTTTCCCATTCCCAATCGAAAGGAAGCGCTCGTAGTGATCGCCAAAGCGGGGTATGGGTTTAGTCCATTTGAAGACAGGTGGAACTTGAATGGAATTTCTTTTGATAATGCCCAAGCAGGAGCGTTTTTTAGGGTAGGAACTGGAATTAGTCTTCCAGATCGAAACTTTTTTTACAAGGATGCGACGATTGGCATCTCCCTGCTTCGAGGCTTTTACTTTTCCAAGCCTGAAAAATTCAATACCTACCTACGTGAGCAGGGATACCAAGACTTTGAAGGCAGTCCTTCCCAGTTGGGAATCCGTATTTTGGGAGAAACAGACGGGTTCTTGTATGGAATGGACGTCTTTAATGTGGCACAACATGGTCGGGCAAGTAGGACACAATCTCAAAGTTTGAATAGCCTTCGGATCTATGCCAATGTGGGTAAGAAGTTCTTTCAATATAAAAATTGGGGGGTAGGTGCTCTTGGAGGCCTTGGTTATGGCAACCTGAGGTATTCACTCCTTCAGGATGTAAAGCCTGATTTTCCAGCTTTACTCGATCAACGGAATTTTGATGGATACCTCCGGAATTCAGGGATTTTCCTCAAGCCGGAAGTGCTAATCGAGTACGGCTTGCCCATGACGAAAAGAAAGATTTTTGATGTTGTATTTTCTACCTCGGCGGGTTACGAACAGGCAATTCCCGGTTACAAACTGGGAGGAGTGTCGATGAATTCTTATCAGTCTGGACCATTTTTAACTTTTGGGGTAGGGATTCGTCCCTAATTTCCTTCTGTTTTTTTCAAAAAAAACTATTTTTCCTAGGTAAAAATTGGATAAATCCTTCGGTTGTTTGGATTTTAGTCTTACTTTTGCAGCTACTTATCGAGAAAGACCGAGGGATGGGCCCTACGACGTCTTAGCAACCTGTAATCAAGGTGCTAACTCCCCTCTTGGATATGCCAAGAATAGATGAGAAGAACAGTAAATTGACCTACTTTTCTCCGTGTTTTGCTCGATTAGTTTTTTGAACGTAACCAACAAATGAGACAAAACAGAACGGAACAACTGCTCCAAGCAGTTAAAAACAGGATCTTAATCCTAGACGGTGCCATGGGCACCATGATTCAACGCTACACCCTTACCGAAGAAGACTTTCGAACTCCAGCTTTGAAAGATCACCCCAAGTCTTTAAAAGGTAACAATGACCTACTTTCCTTAAGCAGACCCGATATCATTCGTGCCATTCACAAGGAATACTTAGAGGCTGGTTCGGATATCATTGAAACAAATACTTTTTCAGGTACGACCATTGCTCAGGAAGATTATGGCTTGTCCCACCTGGCCTATGCCATCAATTTTGAATCTACAAAAATTGCTCGTGAGGCTGCTGATGCATTTACGGAGACTACCCCAGACAAACCTCGCTTTGTAGCGGGTGCGATGGGTCCAACCAACCGAACCGCATCCATTTCTCCAGATGTGAACGATCCCGGATACCGTGCCATCACCTTTGATCAGCTGGCCGAAGCCTACGCTGAACAGGTAAGAGGCTTATTGGATGGGGGTGCTGACCTAATTCTAGTTGAGACCATTTTTGATACACTCAATGCCAAGGCTGCCCTCTATGCCATTCAGGAAGTGTACGAGGAGAGAAACATTCCTTTGGATGCTCGAGAGGGAGGAATTCCAATTATGATTTCAGGAACCATTACCGATGCCTCTGGAAGAACCCTCTCTGGACAGACGACCGAGGCCTTTTTAATTTCGGTATCCCATGTGCCCTTGTTTTCTGTAGGGCTTAATTGCGCTTTGGGAGCAAAGGAACTTCGACCTTACTTGAAGGTGCTGGCTCAAGAGGCTCCTTTTTACGTTTCAGCTTACCCTAATGCTGGTTTGCCCAACGAATTTGGTGCCTATGACCAGGGAGCCAATGAAATGGCCGATCAAGTACGAACCTTTTTGAAAGAGGGAATGCTGAATATTTTGGGAGGCTGCTGCGGCACTACTCCTGACCATATTCGTGCTTTAGCACAGCTGGCCGCAGAATATAGCCCAAGACAAATTGATCAACTAACGGAAGAGGAGGAGCAACATGACTAAGCCTACCTATTTAAAGCTATCTGGCCTTGAGCCTTTGGTATTTACACCAACGCTCAATTTTGTCAACATCGGTGAGCGAACCAATATCACCGGTTCAAAGAAATTTGCCCGACTCATCCTAAATGGACAATACGACGATGCCCTGGATATCGCCTTGGATCAGGTTCGTGGTGGCGCGCAGGTATTGGACGTTTGTATGGACGAGGGGATGCTCGATGGCGAATTTGCCATGGTTCGCTTTCTCAACTTGATTGCCTCTGAACCAGAGATCAGCCGTATTCCAATCGTGATTGATAGTTCCAAATGGAGCATCATCCTTGCCGGCTTAAAGTGCGTGCAAGGAAAAGGTATCGTGAACTCCATTTCCCTAAAAAACGGGGAAGAAGAATTTATTCAACAAGCCAAGACCATCAAGAAATTTGGTGCAGCAGTGGTGGTCATGGCCTTCGATGAAAAGGGACAAGCAGATACCTACGAGCGTCGCATCCAAATCTGTGAGCGCAGCTATCGGATTCTTGTCGATCAGGTAAAATTTAACCACCAAGACATTATTTTCGATCCCAATATTTTTCCTGTAGCTACAGGGATGGAAGAGCACCGCAAGAATGCAGTTGACTTTTTTAATGCAACACGCTGGATCAAGCAAAATCTTCCTGGCGCAAAGGTAAGTGGTGGGGTCAGCAACGTGTCGTTTTCCTTCCGTGGAAATGATCCCGTACGTGAGGCCATGCATGCCGCTTTCCTTTACCATGCCATACAGCATGGGATGGACATGGGTATTGTCAATCCTACCATGCTTGAGGTGTACGCCGATATCGATAAAGAATTATTGGAGCGGGTAGAAGATGTCTTGTTTGACCGTAGAGAAGATGCAACGGAGCGACTGCTTGACTTTGCTGAAACGGTCAAGTCTGCGGATAAAAAAGAAGTGGTCAACGAGGCCTGGAGATCCGCTCCTGTTGCCAAGCGAATTGAACATGCCTTGGTAAAAGGGATTTTGGACTTTATCATTGAGGACACCGAGGCAGCACGTCTTGAATTGGTCAATCCACTGAAAGTGATTGAAGGTCCTTTGATGGATGGCATGAATGTAGTAGGCGACTTGTTTGGTGAAGGAAAAATGTTCCTTCCTCAAGTAGTCAAATCGGCTCGGGTAATGAAAAAAGCAGTAGCCTATTTGGAGCCCTACATGCCACTGCCTGAAGAGGGTCAAGAAGCCTCTTCCCTGAAGAAAATCCTCCTGGCAACCGTAAAAGGAGATGTCCACGACATCGGTAAAAACATCGTAGGAGTCGTTTTGGCTTGCAATAGCTACCAGATCATCGACCTAGGAGTGATGGTAGATGCACAGAAAATCATCGACGAGGCGATTAAAAATAAGGTAGATATCATTGGCTTGAGTGGATTGATTACTCCTTCCCTGGACGAAATGGTCAATGTGGCTTCTGAAATGGAGCGCCAAGGGCTGACGATTCCTTTGCTTATCGGTGGAGCCACTACTTCCAGAATTCACACAGCAGTGAAAATTGATCCCATGTATTCCGGTTGTGTCATTCACGTCACTGACGCGAGTAAGTCGGTTCCTATCGCAGGGGAGTCCATTTCACCCGAAACTCGAGATACCTACCGCATCAATTTGAAGGCTACCTATAAGGCCTTG
This sequence comes from Algoriphagus sp., assembly GCA_044353615.1. Lineage (GTDB taxonomy): Bacteria > Bacteroidota > Bacteroidia > Cytophagales > Cyclobacteriaceae > Algoriphagus. The sequence goes on from JBILBQ010000029.1 coordinate 19,962, forward strand.
CGGGAAGAGCACGAAGCCAAGCAGGCAGTAAAGCAATTGATTTCTTACGAGGAGGCCATCTCCAATCCGGTGCAAATCGAATGGGCAGGGGTCAGTCCTGTAAAGCCAAAGGTGTTAGGAAGAACAGTGATTGAAGACCTAGACCTTTCAGTATTGAGAAAATACATTGACTGGACGCCATTCTTCAGTACTTGGATGCTCAGTGGCAAGTACCCAAAGATATTGGCTGATCCTGTGGTTGGAGAAGAGGCTACCCGCCTTTTTGCAGACGCAGAAGCCATGCTAGATACCTTGATCAAAGAAAAATGGCTTACAGCTAAGGCGGTATGTACCTTGCTTCCTGTACAGCGTGAAGGCGATGATGCTCGCGTGCTGAACGAAAAAGGAGAGTCCATTGCCAAGTTTCACTTCTTGAGACAGCAGGGCAAAAAAGGCAAAGGAGTACCCAACCGATCCTTAGTCGATTACATACACCCTGAGCAGGTTGACTACTTGGGTTGCTTTGCCGTCACCTCCGGGCTTGGCATGGAAACCAAGTTGGCCGAATTCCAAGCGGCAGGGGACGATTACAACGATATTTTGTTTAAGGCCCTGGCCGATCGATTGGCAGAGGCAGCTACCGAATACTTACACGAATTGACAAGAAAGGAACTCTGGGGCTATGCCCCTCAGGAACAGCTGTCCAATGAGGCCTTGGTCAGCGAGGAGTACGCAGGTATCCGCCCAGCACCTGGCTATCCAGCCTGTCCAGAGCACTCCGAGAAGGTGACTATTTCCGAATTGTTGGATTTAGAAAATACGATAGGAATCACATTGACCTCGAGCTATGCCATGTATCCGACTAGCTCTGTTTCTGGATTCTTCTTTGCACACCCAGAGAGTAGCTATTTTGGCTTAGGAAAAATTGGTGCCGACCAGGTAGCAAGTTATGCCAGCCGTAAAGGGATCACCTTGCAAGCTGCTGAGCGTTTATTATCCCCAAATTTGGCCTATACTCCAACCGCAATTCTTGAGACTATACCACAATGAAAATCACTGAGCATATAAAAAACGCAAAAGGAACCCTCTTTTCCTTTGAAATCCTTCCTCCACTCAAAGGGCAAAGTTTGAAGGAGCTCATGGAGGGTATTTCCCCTTTAATGGAGTTTAAACCTCCATTTGTGGATGTGACTTACCATCGTGAGGAGTACATCTATAAGAAGCATGTCAATGGACTTCTAGAGAAGGTAAGTACGAAGAAACGCCCAGGAACAGTTGGGATTTGTGCTGCCCTGATCAACCGATTTGAGGTAGATGCCGTACCACACGTGCTTTGCGGAGGTTTTACGAAGGAGGAAACGGAAAACTTGCTGATCGATCTCGATTTTATTGGGGTAGAAAACGTGCTGGCCCTTCGTGGAGATGCTCCTAAAGCAGAACGCTTTGTAGGCGAGCCCAATGGGCATTCCTTTGCCAGCGAACTCGTAGAGCAGGTGGTCAACATGAATCAGGGGAAGTATTTACACGAAGAAACCGAGCCTAGTTTCCAAACTGATTTTTGCGTGGGTGTAGCAGGCTATCCTGAAAAGCATTTTGAAGCCCCAAGCCTCAAGTTTGATTTGAAGTACCTCAAAGAAAAAGTAGCAAATGGCGCTAGCTTTATCGTGACTCAGATGTTTTTTGACAATCAAAAGTACTTCGACTATGTGGCTAAGGTTCGGGAAGCGGGGATTGATGTTCCCATCATTCCAGGAATCAAGCCCATTTCTACCTTAGGTCAGATCACTGCTTTACCTCGGTCCTTCTTTTTGGATTTCCCAGACGACTTGACCGATGCACTATTCAAGTGTACCACCAATGCCCAAGTGAAGGAAGTGGGTATCGAGTGGGCGATCAAGCAGTGCAAGGAATTGATGGATGCTCAAGTTCCAAGTTTGCATTTTTATACGATGAGCAAGGCCGAAACGACCTATAAAGTGGCCAAAGAACTCTTCTAAACTATCTTAAGCAATTTAAAAAAGGGCCTTTTGGCCATTTTTTTGCTAGGTTCCATTCCTTGGTAGCAAAGAAATTAGGTGATGGATTTTACTGCCGTTCCTATCAAATACTTCGCTCTGGTTGATTTTTCTTTATCTTGCGAGACTGTTATTTCCAGGCTCCTTTTGTGGGCTTGCTTTCCGATTCCCATGTCCAACGAACCGATTAAAATCCAAGCAAAACGTACCCGCAGCCTGCGAAAGCTACACCGGTTGATGGGAATTCCCCTGATTGTCTTTTTCCTTGTGATTGGGATAACCTCCATTTTGCTGGCATGGAAAAAGAAAGCGGAACTTTTGCCTCCGACCTTAACGAGTAAGGTGGAGCAGGGTACTTGGATTTTGCCTTCAGAGATGGTCCGCATCGGTGAGGGGGAAATGAAAAAAATGGGGAGGGATCCTGAAGTAGATCGAATCGATATTCGCCCTGACAAAGGTACGGCTAAAGTCACCTTCAAAACCCATTTTACTGAAGTGCAGGTAGATGGGTACTCGGGTGAGATCTTGTCTGTGGGGACTCGTCATTCCGATTGGATTGAAAAGGTGCACGATGGAAGTATTGTAGACTATTACACCACAGGAGAGGAGGGAGCCAAACTTACCTACTCCACTTTGGTCTCCCTTGGATTGATTTTGCTTGCGCTGAGTGGCTTTTACCTGTGGTACTACCCAAAGCTTATGCGTAAGATGAAAGAATAACAAGCCAACTAATTTTAAGCAGGTTTAGTAATTCTCAGAGTGATACTTTTGAATTGCCAAACTCCTAAAGTCTAACTAAGGAGCTTGTATTTTTTTCCAGGTAAGGACTTGATGATTCCTTCAAACTCAAGTGAAAGTAAAGTGGAGGACAAGATTCCTAATGGAATTTGGTTGGCATAAGCCAGCTGATCGAGTTCTGTATCTCCTTGATTTTGAAGGTAGGTAAGGATTTTAAACTCCAATGCATCCCGAGTCGAGAAATCCTGTAGGACCTTTGATCTTAGTTCTTCTCCTGGTTTGGACCAGTGCAAGGCCTCTGCGAGATCATTTGGACCAGTGTAGATAGAAGCTTTCATTTTTTTGATAAGCTGATTACAACCTTCTGAAAAGGTAGATTGGAGGTTTCCAGGAACTGCAAAAACTTCCTTATGGTAGCTAAAGGCAATTTCGGCAGTAATCAATGCCCCGCCTTTTTCTGCAGCCTCTACGACCACTAGCGCATCGGAAAGTGCAGCAATAATTCGATTTCTAGCTGGAAAATTCCCAGGTATCAAGATTGATCCTGGTGCATACTCACTGAGTAAAGCGCCATGAGCTTCTACCAATTGTTCGGCGGTGCCTTTGTGTGCAGCAGGATAAATCAAGTGGATGGGGGATCCCATCACTGCAAGGGTGGGTAATCCCAGCTGTAAAGCCGCTCGATGTGCTTCAATATCAATTCCATAGGCAAGCCCAGAAACGATGGTCGGCTGGTAGGGCAATAGATCTTCAATGATTTTTTTGGTGATGGACCTCCCATAGGAGGTAGCACTTCTGGTACCCACGATTCCAATGGTTCTTTGAGCATTCAAGTTGGCATGGCCCTTTGCAAATAGGAGCACTGGAGCATCTGCTATGGAATTTAATCGTTTTGGAAACGCTTCATCAAGCGATGTAAGCAGGCGGTATCCACCAAGAGTTTGGCCTGCAAGAAGTGCTGCAGCTTTGGAAAGCAGGGAGGCCTGTTGCTGTCGAATTTCTAGTAATTTCCGCCCTATCCTAGGGATTTTAACAACCTTGGTTGTCGGTAAGGAAAAGAAACCGAGTGCTGAGCCTGCGTAAGTCAGAATAGCTTTGAATAGAATAGGCCCAACTTTTGGTGCTAAGGCTAGGGCAATAAAAAATTGTTTTTCCTCAGGTGTTGGATCGAGAATGGAGTTCATGCTTCAGGTTGATTAAAAAATCCTTGATTTCCTGAAGTTTTTGAACTGCGGCTACTTTATCAAATCCTTGTTTTTTCCCGGCTGCAATGACTTCTTGAGCGCCTTGAAGTGTATATCCCTTTTCTTTGACCAGGTGATACACGTAGCGAATCTTTTGGATATCGTCTTGGGTGTACCGGCGGTTGCCTTTTTTGTCCTTTTTGGGGCGGATGATATCAAATTCTCCTTCCCAATAGCGAATAAGGGAGGCCGCTACTTTGAACATGTCGGCAACTTCTCCAATGGAAAAGTATTTTTTCTCTATTTCTCGCTCTTTGTAAGGCACTAGGGGATGTTTTAAAGTAGTTCAGTCTTCAGACAAGGCTCCAGTGAAGGAGAATGAAAAAAGATAGTGTAAAATAAGAAAATTGTTAAGGAATTTTGATGGATCTCCCCGCAATTATTTTGAAAAGATGGGAGGGTGCTTAAATCCCCCAATTTTCCAGTGCTTTAATCTCTTAAAAATAGGATGCCTGCGGTAGAGATATTTCCTTAACGGTTTGCCAGTTGCAGCATTTGAACAGCTGCT
>JBILBQ010000030.1:0-24286 GCA_044353615.1 Algoriphagus sp.
ATTCGGGCACCCAATTGGATGCAATTTCCAAATCTATCGAAGAGGAAGTTCACAAAGCTGCTGAATCTCCAGCATGGAAAGTGGAGGGTAGATCCAATGGGCAATGGATTTTGATGGACTATGTAAATGTGGTCGCCCATATATTTTTGTCTGACACCCGAGAATATTATGGTTTGGAAGATTTGTGGGGCGATGCAAAGACCACCCGCATTTCTTAGTAATCCCAATGAACTTTCGAGTAGTAAATCTGTTTTAGCATATACACAAGTACCCCCTAACTAGTAATGAGCGACAAAAACAAGAATAAAAATTTCACCCCGAAGGTGCCTCAAAAACCAAATTTCCAACTTTGGCTAATTGTAGCCGCGGTGATGGTGCTTGTGGGACTCACCTGGATTCAACAACGCGGTGCGGTATTAGACATTACTCAAAAGCGTTTTGAAGACATTTACACTGCAGGGGATGTCTCCAAGGTGGTTATTGTTCGGAACATGAACCGTGTGGATGTCACCCTCAAAGCGGCGGCACTTCAAAATGCCAAATACAAAACTGAGCTCGAGGCCAATTCCAACTTTTTCAATCTCGAAGGCCCTCACTACACGCTCCAAGTAACTACTGCAGACAAATTTCAAGCTGACTTTCAGGCACTTGAAGAAAAAATGCCTGTAGGATCAGAGAAAATAGGGTTCTCCGTCACCAACGAAGAAAACTGGAGCAACTATTTTGGAAGCTTTGGATTCATGATTCTTTTGTTTGTGTTATTCTGGTTTATGATGCGCCGCATGTCTGGAGGAGCAGGTCCAGGAGGTCAGATCTTCAATGTAGGCAAATCCAAGGCGCAACTTTTTGATGCGGATAACAAGGTGAAAATCACCTTTGACAATGTGGCTGGCCTAGATGAAGCCAAAGTAGAAATTCAAGAAATCGTAGAATTCCTTAAAAACCCTTCCAAATTCACCAAGCTAGGAGGCAAGATTCCAAAAGGTGCCTTGCTTGTAGGCCCTCCAGGTACTGGTAAAACCTTGCTTGCCAAGGCTGTTGCTGGTGAAGCAGGAGTTCCGTTCTTTACCCTCTCAGGTTCTGATTTCGTAGAAATGTTTGTAGGTGTGGGTGCAGCTCGAGTGCGTGACCTATTCAAGCAGGCCAAGGAAAAAGCACCTTGTATCATTTTCATTGATGAAATCGATGCCATCGGTAGATCAAGAGGAAAAGGCCAGATGCCGGGCTCCAACGACGAACGAGAAAATACCCTCAACTCCCTACTCGTAGAGATGGATGGTTTTGGTACTGACTCCGGAGTAATTGTCTTAGCAGCCACCAACCGTCCTGATGTATTGGATAGTGCCTTGCTTCGTGCTGGACGATTTGATCGACAGATCTCCATCGACAAACCAGATATCGTGGGCAGAGAGGCCATCTTTAAAGTTCACTTGAAGCACATCAAGACAAATACTGAGGTAGATCCAAAGAAACTAGCTGCGCAAACCCCAGGCTTTGCGGGTGCTGAAATCGCCAACGTCTGCAACGAAGCCGCTTTGATAGCTGCTCGAAAAAATAAGGAAGCTGTAGACATGGAAGATTTCCAAGATGCCATTGACCGGGTCATTGGTGGATTGGAAAAGAAAACAAAAATAATCTCCCCTGATGAGAAGAAAATCGTGGCCTACCACGAGGCAGGTCACGCGGTAGCGGGCTGGTTCTTGGAGCATGCTGATCCCTTGGTGAAGGTATCTATTGTTCCTCGAGGAATTGCAGCATTGGGCTATGCCCAGTACTTGCCTAAGGAACAGTTTCTCTACCAGACCGAGCAGCTAATCGACGAGATGTGTATGACCTTGGGTGGTCGGGCAGCGGAACAAATCATTTTTGGGAAAATCTCCACAGGAGCATTGAGTGATCTGGAACGCATCACTAAAATGGCTTATTCCATGGTGTCGGTGTATGGCATGAACGAAAAGCTAGGAAATGTATCCTATTACGATAGCAAGAGTGATGGCTACAAGATGACCAAGCCCTACTCAGAAGCTACAGCAGAGATGATCGACCTAGAAGTTAGCAAGTTGGTACAGCATGCCTACACCCGAGTGCTCGACCTGTTGCGAAAGCATCAGGTAGAACTCGAAATCTTGGCTAAAGAGCTTTTGGAAAAAGAAATTCTATTCCAGGCAGATTTGGAGCGATTGATTGGTAAGCGTCCTTTTGAAAAAGAGACCACCTACCAGGCATTTACAAATAAAAAGGAGCCTGTACTAGCAGAACCTACCCCTGAAGTAGCGGAAGGCACCGAAAAGGAAGAAGCTGCGGAAGCGCTACCTCCTACACCGGAAGCGCCTACTGAAGAACCAAAAACAGACGCCTAACACGAAAAGCCCCGGATTACCCGGGGCTTTTCAATTTTTGAGCTTTTGCTCTTATCTTTACCACATGCAAATTGCTCCCTTAAATTTTGCCCTTCACGGAAAAAAGTTGTTTTTCGCCTCCGATTTTCACTTGGGGGCCCCTGACTTTTCATCCAGTAGGGAGCGGCAAACACGAATCATCGCTTGGCTGGACTACATCGCTGATGAGGCTGCAGCGATTTTTTTGGTGGGTGATATTTTCGACTTCTGGTTTGAGTACAAACAAGTGATCCCAAAAGGGCAACTTCCCTTTTTAGCAAAGCTCTCCCAACTTCGTGATCGAGGGATTCCCATACTTTTTTTCACGGGCAACCATGACCTATGGATGCGAGATTATTTCACGCAAGAGCTCGGAATACCCGTATACACCCATCCCATTGTAATTCAGGTTGAAGGAAAAAAAATCTTAGTAGGCCATGGAGATGGTTTGGGCCCTGGAGACCCCACCTACAAGGTGCTTAAAAAAGTATTTACCAGTTCGATAGCCCAGTGGCTTTTTCGATGGACCCATCCCGATATTGGAATAAGTTTGGCACGTGCCTGGTCTGGCAAAAGCAGAATTAGTAACAGCAGTAAGGATGAACAGCGATTTTTAGGGGCAGATGAATGGCTTTGGGCCTACTGCAAGGAAGTGGAGCAATCGGCACCGCATGACTACTATATCTTTGGCCACCGTCACCTCCCACTCCAGCTCCCTGTTGGCCAAAGCGCTACCTATTTCAATTTGGGGGAATGGGTGAGTCAAAATACTTATTTGGAAATGAGCGCTGCGGAGGTGAAACTCTTGCAGTTTCACGCACTACCTAGCCCTAGCTGTAGCCCAATTGCTGCCGACTATGGGAACAAATCATAAAGTAAGCAGTGAGGCATTAGAAAGAGAGGAATAAATTCTCTGTCGGAAATTTTAATCAGACAATTAATTAAAATAACATTTGTCTAACTGAATTTGGCAATAGAAAAGCTAATGTTCCAAAATTAGAGGGTCATTCCGAAAATAAGCTCCCAAAAAAAGATCCTATTTTCGAAATTTTCTCCGTGATAAATCTCCAAATTTTATAGTGCTATTTTACTTTCTTTTGCTCAACCAAAAAACCGGAATGCCCATAAGTAGTGCAATCACACCAAGGATCACCGAATCCATCCCTGCACCAAAAAAGATCCAAACCGAAAATCCCAAACCTAAAAAGGTATAAAAGAAGGATCCAAAGGTTCGTTTAAACCCCAGAAGACCTTGAAAAGAAAAATAGCCATAAGCTAAGACTGCTCCAAAGTAAAAAGCCAAAGAAGTTGTAGTAGTCAAAAGAACCATGAACTCATAAAGCCCACTAAATCCTTTACTACTATTTAAGAGCAAGAGAAAAGTGATAACTAAGCTCGAAACTAGTACACCGACACTGGGAGCACCAGAAGGATTTTTATAAGCTAATATTTTTGGTAGTAGTCCATCTTTAGCCATGGAATAGGGTATCTGACCTTGCAATAATATCCATCCATTCAAGGCCCCAAAGCTAGCTAGGCAGGCGCCTGCCGCTACAAAGTATCCAGTATTTATTCCAAAAATCAGATTTGCTGCATCATTGAAAGGAGCCTGACTTTGGGCTACCTGGGTGGGTGATAGTACCCCGAAAAGTGAAAAAGAGCTAAATAAATAGAGAAAAATCACTAGACTGACCCCAATTTTAGTGCCTTTGGAAATGGTCTTTTCTGGTTCCTTTATATTTCCAGCAGGAATAGTAGCTGCCTCTATACCCATAAAGGCATAGAAACAAAGTACTGAAGAGGTAGTGATTGCTTGAAAGGAAGATTCCGTTGAAGTATTGAATGGAGTGAAATTATCAAGATCAATAAAAAACAAGCCCCCAAAAGCAACGAGCAGAATAGGTAAGATTTTTAAAACTGTTGTAACTACTTGGAGATTCCCTGAGGATCGGATGGAAAGACTATTGAGAATTGACAGCCCCCAAATCACAGCAAGTGCCACCGAAACTGAAAACCAACTTGACTGGCTGATTTCTGGAAAGAAGACCCCAAAATAGCCAGAAAAAGTAAGTGCAATCGCGGCATTGGTACTCCAGATTGAAAGCCAAAACCCCCAAGCCACAATAAATCCCGCAAGCTCTCCAAAAGCAGCTTTCGTATAGGCGTAGGAGCCCCCTGTTTCAGGAATAACCTTGCTTAAAGCACTCATGACGTGGGCTAAAACCCAGGCTCCAATAGCAGCAATTAACCATCCTAAAAGGGATATTCCTCCAAATTTTGCCAGTGTAGATGGAAGAGTGAAAATTCCAGAGCCTATCATTCCACCAGCTACGAGAGAGATTACCGTAATCAAACCCAGGCTTTGTGTATTTTTTATGCTATTCAAAAGATAGATTGGATTGAAAAGAGTAATTTAGCTAAGCATCAAGATATAAAGATATTTGAAACCCTTCTACATTAATCCAGATATTACCCAAGCTGAAACGCTTCCTTCTTCTTTTTATCGCTCAGAGGAAATTTTTAACTTATTGATTGAGAAAGTCTTTGCCAAGACCTGGCAGTATGCAGGAGATACTTCCCAAGTTTCCCTTTCTCAGCAAATTCATCCCTTCTATTTTCTGGAGTTTGCACTCGAAGAGCCTATGCTCCTAACCAATTCGGATGGGAAGCTATCCTGTATCTCCAACGTCTGCACCCACCGTGGGAATATTCTTTGCCACAGTCCGATGAAGTCACGACAGATCACCTGCTCCTATCACGGCAGGAGATTCAATTTGCAGGGAGATTTCCAGCACATGCCACAGTTTAAAGAGGCCTTGGATTTCCCTCGGGAATCCGATAACCTCACAAACTTTCCATTTCTTCAGTGGGGACCTTGGCTATTTACGGGTTTGACGACGGATTTGGACTTTCAGGCAATAGTGGATACGATGAACCGTAAAGTGGGCTTTTTGCCATTGGAACAGTTCAAGGAAGACAAAAGCCGAAATAAAGACTATTTGGTCAACACACATTGGGCCTTGTATTGTGATAACTACCTAGAGGGGTTTCACATTCCATTTGTTCATGAAAGCCTAAATGCCGAACTGAATTATTCCCAATACGAAACCGTATTGTATCCCAACGCCAACTTGCAAATTGGGCATTCCTCAGGAGGAGAACACGTATTCGATTTTCCTCAGGATCATGAGGACTATGGAAAGCAGATTAGTGCCTACTATTTCTGGATATTTCCCAACATGATGTTTAATTTCTATCCTTGGGGCTGCTCAATCAACATTGTCAAACCAATCGCATGCAACAGAACTAAAGTCAGTTTTATCACCTATGTCTATGACGAAAGCAAATTGGATACTGGAGCGGGTGCAGCTTTAGACAAAGTAGAGCGAGAGGATGAGATTGTAGTCGAGGGAGTTTTTAAAGGAATGGGCTCTAGGGTTTACCAAGCAGGTAGGTTTTCCCCGCAAATGGAAAGGGGAGTTCATCACTTTCATAGTTTACTTGCCAAATACCTCAACTTTTAGGTCAAGCAATTAAAGCAAACATTATTTATTTAAAGACTTTTAGACATCTTATCTAATAGACATCTACAAGAATTAGGCACTAGATGGATTCAAGCAGTAGAATTAAAAAATCATAAAGCTAACTCTAGCTGGTCCTTTCAAGATCATAAAGAAAGGACTTAATCAGTAGACTCTTAGTAAATTTGACCATCTCCACAGGTCTTGACTCTAACAGAAAAAAGTGAATGACTTTACCGTCATTTTAACTTTCCTTGGTTAAGAGTCCTTTACACTTTTAAAATGCTCGCAAAGAAATTTAAGCTCTTAACACTTCTTAATCCCTCAAATCAGCACAATTGATGCTCCTTATTGAGAGCTACTCGAACCTAAAAGATTATCCAAAAAAAGCCCTTTCAAATCTAATTTGAAAGGGCTTTTTAAATTTTACTTGCTTTGCTTTTGCGAGGCAAGCGAGATTTTTAAATTAAGAAATAGAAACTAGTTCAATGTCAAAAATTAGGTCTTTACCTGCCAAATCGTGGTTGGCATCTAGCGTGATTTTCTCGTCATCCATGTCTACAACAGTAACCGGCATGGGCTGCCCACCGGGACCTTGGAGCGTCAATTGCAATCCGATTTCTGCCTCTATATGTGGTGGAACTTCCGACAAGGGCACCTCAATCATCATGTCCTCACGGCGCTCTCCATAGGCTTCTGCTGCTGGAATGGTCACTGTTTTTTTGTCTCCGATCACCATCCCATAGACTGCTGAATCAAAGCCTTTAATCATGTTGCCATCGCCAAGCGTGAAACTTAGTGGTGACCTGGAAACGGAGGAGTCAAAAATACTCCCATCTTCCAATCTTCCGGTGTAATGGACGGCTACAGCATCCCCTTTTTTAGCTGACATTTGATTCAGTTTTTTGTGAACTCCAAAGTTAGGAAAAATGATCAGGCACCCAAAATCAAAAAAAGTGTCCGATAACCGGATAAAATCGTACATTTTCGGACATATTTATCCTGTAAAACTAGGTTATGGGGACCCAATCCCTGTTGGCACTATTTTTCTAGGGTAAATCCAAAACAACTCCCATGGAACAGCAACTCGGACGTATACTCATCATCGATGACAACGAGGATTTACTTTTTGCAGCGAAAATGCTATTGAAGAAGCATGCCAAAGAAGTACACATTGAAAAAGACCCCCGAAGGATCCCATTTTTGATCAATACCCAAAACTTCGATGTGATCCTGTTGGACATGAACTTCAGAGAAGACACCACTTCGGGCAAGGAAGGATTCTATTGGTTGAGCCAAATTAAAGAGATCGATCCCAATGCAGTCGTGATTTTGATCACCGCATTCGGAGATGTCGAAATGGCCGTTCAGGCGCTAAAAGAAGGGGCAACCGACTTTATCTTGAAGCCTTGGCAAAACGAAAAGTTGGTGGCCACCCTATCTGCAGCGCTCAAACTCAAGGAGAGCTATACCCAAGTGGACAAGTTGAACAAAAAGCAAAAAACCCTCCAAAACGACCTCAAAAAGGACTATACCGAAATTATTGGCCAGTCGGCCTCCATGAAGAATATTTTTTCCATCATCGACAAGGTAGCCTCCACAGATGCCAATGTCTTGATTTTGGGAGAAAATGGAACTGGAAAAGAGCTTATCGCTCGGGCAATTCACGAACGCTCCCTACGAAATGAGGATATTTTTGTAGGGGTAGATATGGGCTCGATTACAGAATCCTTATTTGAATCCGAACTCTTTGGACACAAGCGCGGTGCCTTTACAGATGCCAAAGAAGACCGAGCAGGAAGATTTGAAGTAGCAGATCAGGGTACCTTATTTCTGGATGAGATTGGCAACCTTTCAATGCCTTTGCAGTCCAAGTTACTCACCGTGCTCCAAAAGCGGGAAGTGACCCGCATCGGAACCAACCAATCCATTCCAGTAGATATCCGATTGATATGCGCGACGAATATGCCCGTGCACGACATGGTTGGAGACAATGCTTTCCGACAGGATCTCCTTTACCGAATCAATACCGTCGAGATCTATTTGCCCCCTCTTCGGGAGCGACAGGATGACATTCCGCAGCTAGCCAACCATTACTTGAGGCAGTACGCACAGAAATACCGCAAAAACTTCCAAGGCATCCGGCCACAGGCCATGGATCTGCTGCAGCGCTACAACTGGCCTGGCAATATTCGAGAGCTTCAACATGCCATTGAGCGGGCGATCATCATGGCAGATGGAGATGAACTGGATAGTCGGGACTTCTTTTTCCTTTCCGCCAAGCCAGCATCCGAAAAAGTGCAACAGAGCAGCACGCTCAATTTGGATGACATGGAACGCACGACCATTCAGCGAGCCATTGACAAAAACGGGGGAAACATCTCCAAGGCAGCCAAGGAACTGGGACTCACACGCGCCTCGTTGTACAGAAGATTAGAGAAGTATGGATTATAAAGTTGGCTTACTCGGCCGCATCGGCTTACTCACGGCCACCCTGTTTCTGATGGCTTACTCCCTACTGGGAAACTGGGGGGTCTTTGCGACTTCTCTATTTCTGATTGTGGCAGGGATTCAACTGATTTTTTTGGTGAATTATGCGGAGAGCTCCTTCAAAAAAGTTCGTCTATTCCTCAACAACATCAAGCAAGACAAGTACAGCCAGCTTTACCCGGTCAAATTTGACGGGACAGAAACCGATGACTTGCACATTGAATTCAATGCAATTTTGGCCAAGCTCAAGGAAGACCAGGCAGAGAAGGAGGCCAACTACCAGTATTTCCGCTCCGTATTCAAGCACCTGAGCATTGGTTTGATCACCTTTGGTGAGAATGGAGAGATTCAAATCCTCAATGTGGCCGCCAAGCGCATGCTGCAGGTGGAGGACCTGAAACAAATTCAGGAGGTGGAGCACCTCAACAAAGAACTGCACCAAGCCATACAGCAACTGCGGACTGGAGGCAGTGAGTTGATCAAGATTGCACACCCGGACGGGATCATGCAGCTATCCGTGTATGTGATCGAGCTGCTGATGCGTGGAGAGCGATTCAAACTGGTTTCCCTCCAAAACATCCAATCAGAGTTGGAGGAAAAAGAAATGGAGGCTTGGCAAAACCTAGTGAATATCCTCACGCACGAAATTATGAATTCCATTGCCCCGATTTCATCGTTAGCGGGAACGCTCAAGGGAGAGTTGGAACAAAAACAGGAGCAAAAAGAGGGTTTGATCCCCGCAGATATGGAGGATTTTATGCTAGGAATTCAAACTATCGAAAAGCGCAGCGAGGGCTTGATTAGCTTTGTATCCGATTTCCGAAGCTTGGCCCATGTGCCAGCACCCAAGTTCGGAAGTATCCCCTTGGCCTCACTCTTTGATCAGTTGGAACTCTTGTTGCAGCACCAATTGGAAAGCCAAGGCATACAGCTTCATAAAGAGCTACGGCCACGGGAATTAGTGCTTTTTGGAGACCAAACGCAGATTGAGCAGGTCCTCATCAACCTCATGCATAACGCCATTCAAGCGCTAGAGGACGCTCCGCAAAAAGAGATTCACCTCAAAGGATTTATTGACGAAGCTGGGAAGATTATTGTGGAGGTAAGTGATACGGGTAAAGGCATCGAAGAAGAAGCCCTGGGCAAGATTTTTATTCCCTTTTTTACTACCAAACAGAAAGGGTCAGGAATCGGCCTGAGTTTGTCCAAGCAGATCATGCGGCGCCACAAGGGCAACATTCAAGTTCGCTCCGAACTCGGCCAAGGAACGACCGTAAAGTTGATTTTTAATGGCTAAGCACCCTTGGTGATCCTGAGTCTTCCTTGCAAACCACCAAAATCTGGCAGTGAATCCTCAAGGCTTTCCTTTGAACAATCGAGTACCCAATTCCGGAAAGCGGTAGACTGCAACCAACCAGAGAACTGCCTGAATGATGCAAGGAATGAGTACCGACTCCCCATGTTCGAGATGCGTAGCAATCGCCCCACCCATATAGGCTGCAAGCAAAAGCGTACCCAAAATACCTGTTCTTGGGAGTATAAAAAGAAGTACCGCTACGATTTCGATGACACCAAGTGCGTAATTGGTAGTTGCATCTAGCCCAAAATTTTCAGCCATTTTCAAGGCTTCGGCATCCGCCATAAACTTGCCTACTGCGCTTGCTACAAATACGAACGACACCAAGGTGGTGAGTATCCCGTTAATCCATTTTTTTGACATGAGCTGAGTATGATTAAGTTTTCAAATCTAACAGAATCCCGACTTAACTTCTTCAGATTCGGAAGTGAAATATTCATTATTTTTCAATAATTATTTTTTAACAAGACGATTTGATTTTTTTATTGATTAATCAAAAAATCAAAACTAAAATTTTTATATTTCTGCCTCCTCACCCTTCCTTGATTCCTATGCATTTACTGAACAAATCACTTCGCCATCTGGCTTTCCTCATGCCTTTACTATTCGGTATGGCATGTTCTGAAGAAGAAACAACTCCTACTACCCCTACTACTCCAACATCAGATACCACGGTTCCTGCGGTCTATAAAAAAATTTATGGGGCATCAAGTATCACCAGCGATGGTACCTTCATTACCATAAAAACCAACGGAGTTCCTGACCACAAGAGCCCCTATTTTGCTTCAGGAAATAGCCTTTACATCGCCTACTCTGGAACCACTTTTGGAGGGTACAACTTTGCAAAAAATCCAAATTCAATCGTGGAACAATCCGTGATTTATAAAATTCCGATCAATCCAAAAGCCGCCACCACTAAATCAGCCACACCCTTGGGACGAATAGGTGTTGCATTGAATGGGATTCCTTTCTTCAACCAATATGCGGGTCCCAACAACCAAGAATTGACGGGAGAAATGGCGAGTTTTGATCAGTTTTACGGCCATCCCCAACAATCTGGTGTTTACCATTACCATGTGGAGCCGCTTCATTTGACCCAGGTGAAATCCACCAAATCAGGTTTGATGGGCTTCTTGATGGATGGCTTCCCAGTCTATGGTCCGCAGGAAGAGAATGGAACTACCGTTGCTAACGCCAGTTTGGATGTGTATCATGGTCATACCCATACTACTGCAGATTTTCCTGCTGGAATCTACCATTACCATTTTACGACAGTGGCGCCGTATTTAAATGGAAATGGGTATTATGGAACCCCAGGTACCATTTCTCAATGATTAAATACCTACTCATTATTGGTTTGCTTTGGAGCTGTTCCCCCTCTCCCACTAGCTCAGAAATCGTAGTGGAAAAGAAGTATTTTCCTTCGGGAAAAATCATGGAAATCCGGCATCTCAAAGACGGCATCCGAACGGGATTGCAAACCGCTTTTTGGGAAAATGGAAACAAACGATTTGAGTATACCGCTGCCAACGATGCTTACGAAGGGGAGCTAAAAGAATGGGATGAGCAGGGACGATTGTTTCACCTTGGCCATTACAAAAATGGGCAAGAGGAAGGGGCGCAAAAAATGTGGCATGCCGATGGAAAGATTAGGTCAAATTTTGTCATTATCAAGGGCAAAAGATATGGATTAATGGGTACCAAAAACTGCATAATCATCGATGAGAAATTTTTTGATAACTAGTTTACTTTGGTTGACTTTTGCTTGTTCACAGCCCCAAAAGTCAACCATCCCCTTTTACAACAGCCCCGATTTTACACCCTATTTTATCAGCGAAGCGGAAGCCGCGACCCAAATCAGTCATAGAATCAAGCCCTTTGCGTTTTACAATCAGGATAGCATCTTGTTTGACAGCAAATCTTTGGAAGGAAAGGTCTATGTGGCTAATTTCTTTTTCACCCAATGCAACAACATTTGTCCGGACATGACCGCACAATTGAAACGCATCGAAAAAGCTTTTCCAGGCAATCCACAGGTGGTGCTTTTGTCTTTCTCGGTTACACCCTGGATTGACGATGTAAAAACCTTACAAAAATTCAGCGAGCTCAATCAAATTTCATCCTCGAATTGGAACTTGCTTACCGGTTCGAAGGAGGAAATATACACCTTAGCAAGAAAATCATTTTTCGCGGAGGAGTCCATCGGTTACAACAAGGAAACTAAAGAGTTTCTGCATACCGAACATTTTGTGCTAGTAGATCAAAAAGGTCGGATCCGAGGGATATACAACGGCACCATGGCACTAGACGCAGAACAGTGCATTGAAGACATGCAGGCTATTTTGAAAGAAGGGTAAGGCCAATTAGTGAGAAAAAGTGCTTCCTGATTGGATACTTCGTGATGCCCCTCCTATTTTATGAGACTTTCCTCTAACCAACTCAAGATTTTAAGTGTTCCCTATTTTTTTGAAGGGCAACTTAGTTCCGTTGACTCGCGTACAAGAGTAAATCAATCGAAAAATCATTTAATTTAACTATCAAAATATTTACTATTTTTTTTAATTATTATTTATTAATATACTTATTTAAAGAAATTTTTAACCTATTATTATATACACTAAAACAAAAACAGCATGAACAGAACCCTTATCTTTTTGATTGCCCTATTTTTGATGACGGGCTGTGCCACGATTTTTACAGGCACCAGAGACCGAATCTCGTTTGTCTCTACTCCATCGGGAGCAGTTATTTACAAGGATGGCATAGAAATCTGCACCACCCCTTGCAACTACAATGTCAAACGGAGTTTGAACGATACCGAAGTTGAGTTTAAGTTGGACGGCTACGAAACCCGCCTCATCACCCTAGACAAGGAGTTAAACCTAGTCAGTATCATCAACCTTGGGAACCTGTTTGGCTGGGGCATCGACGCTCTTTCTGGAGCCGTGATGAAGTACGACAGAAAGCCCTACGACCTCAAGCTCACCAAAGAAAAGTCAGCTTCCCTCCTACAGCCTAGCCGTATCGACATCGACACGCAAAGCAATACGGTTACGCTAACCGTTCAGAAGTAAACCTTTAGGGCTGCATTCCTCAGAAAGTAGCCCTTTTTTCTATTTTTTAATCGATCAAAAAACGGTGAAAACCTTTACCAGATCACATCTAAGTTGGTAAGCAGCTTGACTCATTTTTTCGAGTTGAAAAATCAAACCTCGGACCACAGCGAATTTAATTGTACGTAAAATTTTGCTTTCCATGGCTACTGGCATCTTTACGGATTATTACCATAAAAAACACTAAATTGAACCAATAATATTACTATTGGTGCATTATGGCAGTAATTAGAAAATCTATCACACTCACAGCGCAACAGGATGCCTTCGTAAAAAGCCTTATCGAGCAGGGATTTTATACCAACGATAGCGAGTATGTCCGCGACATCATCCGCCAAGACCAGGAGCGTAGAAGACAGCGCCTGAACCTAAACGAGGAACTGATTGAGGGATTGGGTAGTGGCCCTTCAGCTACTTCCCTTGAGCAAATTTGGGAAGAAGCATTAGGGGAGCATCGTGCTGGTAAATAAAGTCGTCCTAAGTGTCAAGGCGAGTAAAGATGTAAAATCTATTCTGCTCTATACACTTCAGGAATTTGGGGAGCGCCAATCCCGCTTATATTTCGAGGGATTGACCGAGGTTTTGGAAAAATTAGCGTTCGATCCGAAACTCGGAAAGCTATTTTCAGTGGTAAAAAATCAACCAATCCTCCGGTACCGCTACCAGTCCCATGTCCTTTTTTATGGTGTACGAAAGGGTGGGATTTTTATCGTTCGAATACTTGGTGGACAGATGGACTTTACAAGACATTTATAGCAACCCTTAGGAAAGCAAACTATTCCAATGGCTCGAAAAAATAGCCATTCTAAAAATCATCGCCTTGTTGGCACAGTCGAAAAAAAATGAATGATTTATGGTTTTAAGGGCTACCTCTAAGGCAGCCCTTTTTCAACTTTTTCAAATCCTTCCATTCGGTTACTAGTACCACTTACTTTTTACACTCTTCTGAGCACCAAAAGTCCAAAGAAAGAAAATGTCTAATTCAACCTATTTTTTCAGTTGCTTCGCTCACTTTTCCGTAAGAGAAAATGCTAACAAACCGGATTGCGCATCGGATATCAAAAAGTTCAAAAGAGAGTTTAGTTATCCCCTCCTTCAATGCACTTTGCACTAGCCAATTGCAATGGGCATAAAAAACAATGCATGCCTAATTTCAAAAAATCAGCTTTGCCCGAACGAGGTACTTTTAGCTAATTAAACCAGGGATCCTATCATTTTTCAAACCTTAAACATTCCCATGAGAATAGATCCCATCGACAAAATCTTGGTCATTCCGCTGACTAGGTTTATACAAAACTCTACTACTAGCGGGATTTTATTGTTTGCAGTTGCGGTGCTCGCCCTCCTACTTGCCAATTCCCCTTGGGAGAAAGCATACCACCAATTTTGGGAGCATACCTTTTCCATTGGATACGATTCCTACCAGGTCTCTCAATCGCTCCACTATTGGATCAACGATGGACTGATGGCGATTTTCTTTTTTGTGATCGGGTTGGAACTCAAAAGGGAGGTCATGGCGGGCAAACTTTCCCGTCCCAAGGATGCTATACTTCCTGTAGCAGCCGGCTTGGGAGGTATGCTTGTACCCGCACTACTCTATTTAAGCCTAAATCCCAGTGGTGAAACATCCACTGGCTGGGGCATTCCGATGGCCACGGACATTGCTTTTGCACTAGGCATACTCTACTTACTCGGAAACAAAGCTCCGCTATCGCTCAAACTATTTTTAACCGTGCTGGCCATTGCAGATGATATTGGCGCTGTGCTTGTAATTGCTTTTTTTTATACTCCCTCAATTGTCATGACGAGCCTACTTTATGGAGGAGGATTCCTACTCGTTCTCGTTATCGGCAACCTGCTGGGCATTCGTAGTATTGTGTTTTACGGCGCTGTTGGGATTGGAGGCCTTTGGCTTGCTTTTTTACTCTCGGGAGTTCATGCAACCATTGCAGGCATTGTGGTAGCGCTCACCATTCCTGCAAATGTGAAAATCAACGACACCCATTTTGTAACCAAAATGAAAACGTTGACTAAGGATTTTGAGCAAAGCACCCCCAGCCAAGTTACATTACTCACGCACGAGCAACTTGAAATCGTGGAAAAAATCAGGTTTTACTCCTTGGCGGCTTTGACTCCTCTTCAACGGCTAGAACACGCATTGCACCCGCTAGTGGCCTTTGTGGTGATGCCCATCTTTGCTTTAGCCAATGCAGGTATTACTTTTTCTGGCGGTTTCACTGAAAACATGTTCAGTCAAGTAAGCCTTGGGGTCATCCTGGGCTTGGTAGTCGGCAAGTTTGTAGGCATTGTGGGCATAAGCACCCTCCTGGTTCTGTTTCGACTGGCATCACTTCCTGAGGGGATGACCTGGCGGCATATCTATGGCGTAGCCCTGTTGGCAGGTGTAGGTTTTACGATGTCCTTGTTCATCACCGACCTAGCATTTGAAAACCCCACGCTCATCATTCAATCCAAAATTGGGATCTTCATGGCTTCCATTATTGGTGGAATCGGCGGTTATTTGGTGCTAAAAAAGGGTTGAAGCCAAGATGCATCAAAGTAAATTATTTTTTCAACTGAATTCGCTCCCCTTCAGTAGCCACACCAAAACCGAGATTTTTTACTGTTTCCCGCTCCAGCCCTTCAAAAATTAGGGGATTCGTGTGGTTGAAGTGGATAAACTTGATTTTCCGCTTCTCGCTCTCCGAAAGTGGGGAAAATAAACTGATCGTTTCTGCTACAAAGGGATGCGGAATCTCGCGCATGTCCCGATTGGGCAGCTCCCCCTCCTGGTAAAACGTAGCATCGAGCAAAGCCACATCTACTCGGGCTACTTCAGCTCGAATATCCCGATCCCACAGCGGCCACTTGTCAATGTCTGGGATAAATAAAAGGCTCTTTTCATCCGTTTCAATTCGAAATCCTACGGTCTCCGAAAACTCATCCCGGTGGGGAACTTTCAGGGGTATAACCCGGAGATTGGAGGTCAATTGAATGGGCATATCCGCTTCCATCACCACCAGCTTGATGTTACCCAGAGACACCAATTGACTCCAAGGGGCATTGGTTTCTAGGAATTCCTTCATTTTAGGCATCACATATACTGGCATTCCTTGGGTCCCCATGGCCTCACGACCGAGCTGAAGCAAACCCGCATAGTGCCCCATATGCGCATGGGTAAGGAAAATTCCGGAGAGGTTAGAGGAGCCAGAAGCCTGCTGGAGCTGCTGCAGTTGGGCAGTGAAATCAGGCGTAGCTTCAAACAGCCAGTTCTGTCCACTTGCTTGATCCGTAAGCCCCAGGCTCACGACCTGCCGCTTCTTTTCCTCTCCCCTCCAATGGCGCTGACAGTGCTCGGCTTTGCATCCTGCCTGCGGATAGCCTCCATCCTGAGCAATGCCCAACACGGTGACGTATTGAGACTGCTGGATTCCGGGCACCGCAATTTGACCCTTGCTTAAAATTGGGGCTAGAAAAAACAGGATGCCGCACCACAAATTATAGCTTTTCATAAACAGGCAGTTAGTGACGTGAATAAAAAGGAGAACGAATGTTTCTATTTCGGCCTTCAAGAAACCAATCTATAAATTAAATCCCTAGGTTGATTAGAAGTTCAACTTAACTCCCCCATTGATTACAAATCCATCGACGGGAGCATAAATGTCCCGAAACTCGGGATTGCTCAGGTCGCCGGTATAGATCGTATCAAAACGAGTTTGTCGCGCATCGAGAAAATTTTCAAAGTTGATAAACACCGAGAAATGCTCTCCCAAGGCTTTTTCAGCCATCAACCCAAAAATCCAATACGACTGCCCTTCCTTTCCATCATTGAGCACTTGTGGAGAAAAGTAATAGGCCTCTAGTCCGATCCTGAAATTTTCATGTTGCTCAAGCATCAACACATTATTCAGCCGGTGTCTGGCCACAAGCGGATAGGGGTTAGTTTGCCCATTGACCTCCTGCGTCACATCTGCTAGGGTGTAGCCAGTGAAAAGCTTAAAATCCCGGTAATTCCACTTCAGATTTACCTCTACCCCTTGGGTTTGGAAGTTTCCCTCTGGCTGCACAAACTCAAATCCAGTGACACTTTTTTCCAACAGTAGGGGATTTTGGATTTGCGTCACAAAAAGGAGCGTATTTGCCACCAAAGAAAGTTCCTCTCCCAAAGCCAAGCGGTAGTTGATGTCCAAATTGGCACCAGCAGAACGCTCTGACTGGAGCTTCCCATAATCTATAGGGGCCACCCTGCGAAATTGAATTCGTTCAGTTTCTTCGGTAAATACCGTCGGTGATTTATAGCCCAATCCGCCTCCAATGCGCAGGGTAAGTGCCGCATTGGGGGTGTATAGGACGGATAGTTTGGGCAAAGGAAAAAATCCTTCGGTATCCAAATGATCCAAACGGAAGCCGGATTCCACAGTCCACTTTTCGTTGGCATTCCAGATATTTTGCACAAATGCACCTAGCGTGGTGAGCGAATAATCCAAGGGATTGGAGAGATCTCCCTGGCTTTGCCTAAAGTGATCGGTCCAGAGGTTGAGGCCCGAAATCCAGGAAGAGTTAGATTTGATCGAGGACCAGCTCAGTTCACTAAAGGAAGACACCTGATTGCCATCGAATTGGTAATCTGGAATTCCGATTGCCCTACTAAATAGGTTCAGGCTATTTTTAAAGGTCAAGGATTGGGTTTCGGCCCATTGGGTCTTGAAAGTCAGCTCGGTGGAAACACGATTCGTGGTGTTGGCCTCAAAGTAAGGATTAAGAGCCGTTTTTCCTTTAATGTAGTCCAAAGACCCTCCCAATCGGTCCTCCTGGCTGTAGTTGATTCCTGCTACCAAACTCGTGTTGGAATTTAGGTCCCAAAATAGTTTGGGATTTACCGTAAATCGCTCAAATTCTGGGATGGCCGTCAAGCCAATGCCAGCAGGATCATAAGCAGTCCCCTTATTAAAGGAGGTGAATACCGTGGTACCGAATTTCTCCCCTTTGGCAGCATAGAAGGCACTGGCATCAAGCCCCTTGGCAGAAGTACCATTGATTAAAAATGACAGCTCGGGTTCTTCCTCAGGTCGCTTTGAAATCAGGTTGACTAAGCCTGCGATGGCTCCTCCCCCATAGAGTGTAGAGGAAGCGCCTTTCACCACCTCCACCTGCGCCAGGTCCAGAGGGGCAATTTGCATCAAACTCAATCCAGAAGAAAAACCGGCATAGAGTGGCAGCCCATCTCGAAGCAGCTGGGTATACTTTCCATCCAAACCCTGAATACGGATGCTGGAGTTGTAACTTGTGGCAGAGGTTTGCTGGGTTTGAATACCGGTACTTTCGTTGAGGAGCATTCGAATATCCCCTGGCTTCATATTGCCTTTTTCGGAGAGTTCCTCCCCCGCAATAATTTCTACTCGTGTGGGCACATCTTCAATCACACGGCTGCTCCGATTGGACTGCACCAAAAGAATCTCAAGTTCCTCCTTTTCCTGCTCCAATCTGTAAACAGGCGGTTCTGCAGCTTCTTGCGGAAAGCTGAGGCGAAGGCGAAGGGTTTCATAGCCAAGGTATTGGACAAGAAGTGTGTGAGTGCCATTGGGGATTGCGGCTACGGACACCCAACCATTTTTGTCCGAAGTCCCCCCTAATTCCAACTGAGGGAAATAGAGAGTGGACCCTACCAAGGGGTTCCCGCTTTCGTTGTCTAAAATTTGGGCTTTAAAAGTAGTTTGAGCAACGGCCAAGGTGCTGAGGCACATTGCGAGAACTACTAGACTAAATCGATGCATTGGAATGGGTGTTGGGATTTAGGTAAGCAAAGTAAAAGTTCCAATTGTTAATTTATCCCCGTAGGCACAGGAAAGGAGCCTTTACTATTTCCCAAAACTACTAACTCTCCTCTTTTCTATCTAGTACAACTAGGCAGTATATTTTGAGAGAGTTGAACTCACCTAGGATTCTTGTACCAAATCAATAATTTCTTTGGTGTAATCAGCCATAAAATGAGGGATGTTTAAAAGTCCATCCTGAAAAGAGAGATTTTTTAAAGAGTAGCGAATGCGCAACCTCGGTTGGTATTTTTGGTAATACAATTGCAAACTTCTGCTTTTAATGTTTTCATCACTTTTCACTTCAATTGGAATAATTTCATTTTGGTGTTGGATCACAAAGTCAACTTCAGCAGTATTTCCTGAGGTCCAATACCGCGGAAGATTTTCGTATTGTGCGGCTAAACTTTGTAGAATGTAATTCTCAATCAAAGCCCCTTTAAATTCCACAAAGAGACGGGAACCTTCGGAATAGGCATTTGGAGAAAGTTTGGACATTCTTCGAATTATTCCTACATCAAAAGCATATAATTTGAAAGCATTAACCTCATCATAGGATTCAAGCGGAAGGGCAGGTTTTGAAATTTGCTTGATTGGATAGACCAAACCGGCACGAAATAACCATTGAATAGCATCTTCATATTCTCGTGCTCTTGCCCCTGTACGCACCAATTGATAAATAAATTTTTTGTTTTCGCGAGCAAGTTGACTCGGTAAGGAATTAAACACTTGTCCAATTTTTGCTACATCAGTCATTAAAGGATGCTTCGCAAAATCCCCCTGATAGGCTAATATTAAATTTTGAAGTATACCTTCACAGGCTTCAAATGAGCGAGATTGTTGAAACGCATTGACTACAGCCGGTAGGCCTCCCGTGATCAGATATTTTTTAAATTCATCTACTAAGTCATGAAAGAAATAATCAGGGATCGGGTCAATCGCAAGTCCTTGGTCTAAGTATTGGGACAATTTTGGATTCCAATTGGGCAATACTTCTCGAAACGAAAGGGGATAAAGGGTCAAAAAACTAACTTTTCCAACTGGAAAAGACACCCCTGAGTTTAAGACAATCCCAAGTAAGGAACCCGCACAAACAATCGGGATTTCAGGTTTTTTTTCTGCAAAATATTTTAACGCATTTAAAGCCTCCGGACATTCTTGAATTTCATCAAAAATTAGTAGGGAGTCGGTTTGAATGGAGAAGCCACAAATCAATGAAAGTGACTTGCTGATTCGATCCACATCTTTGTTGAGTTTGAAAAACTCTTTCAATTCAGGGCGTTCATCAAAATTGAAATAGGCATACTTTTCAAATTGGGTCTGACCAAACCATTTCATCAAGTAGGTTTTTCCTACTTGCCTAGCTCCTTGAATAATTAAAGGCAACCTATTGGGGTCGTTTTTCCAGCTAAACAAGGCATTTTGTAACCACCTTTCCATTTTTAAATGTGTTTTATGTGTTTATACTCACGATTATACTACTTATGTCAGTAATTATCAAAAAAAATACCCTATGAATGGCCATATTTGATATCCTTAGTTAGGGGAAAAAACGTACTTGCTCCCCAATCAGGAATTAAAAAAATGGGGCGTACTGTTCATTTAAATCGTAATCTACTTACAACACCAGAAGAGATATAGCGGTGCCAAGTTTAGCATCGAAAATTTGATTCGTAGAATTCAGCACCTGTTGACCCGTAATCTTTTGACTATTGTCGGTTTTTTTTTAACCAACAGCCAAACAAAGTTGTCTTGAAGTTTAAAAAATGTATGGTGAACTGTGACCAGTCAGCTGTTGACGATTATCCGAAATGAATAACAGGCATTTTTAATGACTGGTAGGATTGCAGCTACTCACCTCAACTAAACCTCTAGTCCAGAATGCAAAGTGAGTTCAAGAAAGTATACCTCAATAATACTGCGACAAATCCAGTATAGTGCCATTCATTTCTCTGGAAATCTTGGTGATGACTCTTTTGGTTTTTCCATCGTACACTACATCTCCAACATTGCCTACAAAACTAGCAGTCGTGAAGGGGCTGACACCGGAGCAGCATGCACCACTACCGGGCTGAGTACCTATGCCAATCGACACTGGGATGTTTTTTGAGCCGGTTCCTTTGATCTTGAAACTTACACGTTCTGCACTGAATACCGTGGGATCTGTCTCTGAGGTCACGAAAGAGGATGCAAAGACTACGCTTGTTACAACCAAAAAAGCGACTAGGAAAAGGGAGGTCTTTTTCATTCGGAAAAGATTTTGAGTGGGTTTAATGATCACCTAAGCTACTAAAAATGCAACAATCAAACCAAGCCCTCCCCCCAATCTTGTGAAAATCGGGGAGAACTGATTCCAGAGAATCAAACTATACGTTACCCTCAGGTTAGTTTTTATCTAATCGTGAAAAGGTAGCGCAGTCAATTTATTTCTACCTTTCCGAAAACCCATAAAAATCCAAATGATGATGAGGTGCTTGAGTTCGTTTCTGGCCATTGTTTTCACGGGAGTCTTTTTTTTGTACGGAAAAGAGACGCATGCGCAAGAAGTCACGCCCATAGAAACAGAATCCGTATCCTTTATCAGTCAGGGAGTTCGCCTTTCGGGAACCATTTACACTCCCAAAATTTCACATGCTGCAGTGGTACTCGTTCACGGATCAGGTCAAGAGCCACGAATGCAGGAATTCGCAGCACTATTGGCAGCATCGGGTTGTGCAGTGCTTTCCTACGACAAACGCGGCGTTGGGGCCTCCGAAGGTGTATATGCCGGCCCAGAGGTGGGAACCAATAACATCGATCCTGCAAACCTCCACCTTTTGGCGCAAGATGCCCGTGCTGGGTTGAACTTGCTCTCTAAAAAGCTTCCAAGCCTTCCCATCGGTCTTTTGGGTTTTAGTCAGGCAGGATGGATCATTCCCTTAGCTGCCATCGACAATCCCTTGGTGCAATTTATGGTCCTGTTTAGTGGACCCACGGTTACTACCTTGGAGCAACTTCGATTCCAGTTTTATACAGCCGGAAGAACAGACTTTTGGGAGCATCACTCCGAGGCTGATGCGCGTGAACATCTGCAAAAAGATCCGGATCGGTTTCCATTTGCTCCTACAGATCCTAAAGAGTCACTAGCAACACTCACTATCCCCGGGCTTTGGCTTTTTGGGGAGAAGGACATCCAGATACCCTCAAACCTCTGTATCGAACAACTCCAAACACTGAAAGCCCAGGGCAAGCCCTATGACTATGCGCTCTTTCCAGAGTTAGGACATCGTACCGGGTTTGCCGGATCAGCCCCAGTAGCGCTCGCCATCGAATGGATCAAAACAAAAAGTTTGGAGTAAGAAAATGAAAACCCTTCAAAAAAATATTCGGTTTTTTGTAGCAAACCATAAAAATGTACCCCCAAATAGTTGGACACCTATTGGGGGCATTTTAGTTTATCTCTTTTTATAGACTATTCTCTTCCATCTAATAGATTACCCAGTCCTCCTAAAATACTACCTTCTTCTTTTCTTGTGGATCCACCATATTGCATAATTCGTCCTGCAAGTCTGCTGATCGGAAGTGATTGCAACCATACTTTTCCTGGTCCTCGCAATACCGCTAAGAATAACCCTTCTCCACCAAACATAAGGTTCTTAATCCCCTTTACCATTTCGATGTCAAAGTCAACTCCTGCAGTGTAGGCTACCACACATCCTGTATCTACCTTAAGCACTTCACCTGGCTGCAACTCCTTTTCCACGATGTATCCTCCCGCATGGGCAAAAGCAAGTCCATCACCCTCGAGCTTCTGCATGATAAATCCCTCCCCGCCGAAGATGCCTGTACCCAATTTCCGTTGAAGTTCAATGCCAATGCTGACTCCTTTGGCAGCACATAAAAAGGCATCTTTCTGTGCGATAATTTTTCCTCCCAATTGCTTTAGGTCGAAAACGATGATTTTTCCGGTATAGGCAGAGGCAAAGCTTACCTTCTTTTTTCCTTGGCCCACATTGGTAAAGGCAGTCATGAATAAACTTTCACCTACCAGAAGTCGTTTCCCTGCACTGAACAATTTTCCCATCAATCCACCAGATTGCTCCTGGCTTCCATCTCCAAAAATCGTTTGCATTTCAATGCCACTTTCCATCATCATAAAAGCGCCGCTTTCTGCGATGGCAGTTTCATTTGGGTCTAACTCAATTTCAACAAATTGGAGTTCTTCTCCGTAGATTTTGTAATCAATTTCGTGGTTGCTAATCATGATGACTTTTTTTGAGTGAATAAGTAGTTTCTAATTTAAAAAAAGGAGCCGAATAGTAAGTTGAACTCTTGGTAATTTATAGGAACTAAACCTTCAGAAAAGGAGTGCTTTTTGATCCAATCAAACCCATAGCTGTTCTTTTTCCAACACAATCCTCCACTGAGATCCATTCCCTTATTTTTATAGTTTTTAGCAATTTTCTTGCTCCTGGATTTAAATCATTAAAGTTCCCTTACCCGGATATTTCTAAAGTATACTTTTTGTCCATGGTGTTGAAACATAAGATGCCCCTCCTTATCTGAGTGGAAATTGGGGTTTTCTTTAAACTTACTTCCTGACAACAGGGAATCCATTTCTGCGCTGCCTATCGTGAATTCCAACACTTTAACCCCATTTAGCCAATGCGCTACATGACCTGATTTGTGAGAAAGGACAGCCTTATTGAATTCCCCTATTGGTTTAAGCTTTTTGTTTTTTGGAATGATTAAGTCATACAAGGAACCTGCGGATCGGATGGCGGTGGTGTCGTAAAAGTAGGTGTCCTCCAAAATCTGAATTTCAAAATTATCCATCCAATTTGGGCTATTACCGTTACCTGCCTCCATCGAAAGGTTTTCTTGCATGTGAAAGAATACTCCAGAATTCGCTGCCGTATCTACTGCCCACTCGTATTCGAGTTCAAAATCCTTGTATCTTTTTTTGGTAATCAAATCCCTATTCGAAGTGTCTGGGTTGGTCATCAAAATTCCGTTTTCTACAATCCAAACCCCCTGAGGAAAATCATTTATTCCATAGCCTCGAAATGCATCGGTAGATGAGCCATCAAATAGGACTTCCCATTCCTTTTCAGCTAGCACATCGGCCTCTTTTTTGGATGGATTGCAGGCTAAACACAGCATTGAAACCAATGCAATCATAAGTAATTTACAAGCATTTAAATTGGATGGTGACAAGTGAAATGGGCTCATTGTATTTTTAACGATATATAAAACTGATTCCAAAGGTTGTTTCCTCATCCTAAAAGCGCGGCTATTTGCATTAATTGTTCCAATTGAATCTAATTCAATTTTCAACAAATTGAAGTTCTTCACCATTGGTTTTGTAACTAATCTCTTGGCTACTAATCCTAACTTTTTTGAATGAGTAAATTTTTTTCTAATTTAAGAAAAGGAGCTGATTTCAACGTAAAAACTGATCCATGAAAAGAAATATACTACTGCTGACCCTTTGTTGCTTTCTCTCTTTTTCAAGCCTTTTTGCACAGGATAAACCTGCAGAAACCCTACCGAACATCATTTGGATTGTTTGCGAGGACATGTCTCCTCATTTGGGGTCTTACGGAGAAAAGGTGGCTAAAACTCCCATTTTGGA
>JBILBQ010000002.1:0-72194 GCA_044353615.1 Algoriphagus sp.
AAGTGGACTACGACCGGATTATTTTTTCAGCACCCTTTCGAAATCTTCAGGATAAAACCCAGGTTTTTCCCCTTCCAGAGCAAGCTTTCGTACATACTCGATTGACGCATAGCTTGGAAGTGTCTTCTGTGGGCCGGTCCTTAGGCAAGGCAGCGGGAGAAATTTTACTTGAAAAATACCCCAAACTTGCCTCCAAAGGAGTTACCGCGGCCGGGATTGGTTCCATTGTAGCAGCGGCGGCGCTGACGCATGATATTGGGAATCCACCTTTTGGGCATGCAGGCGAAGAGGCCATCTCGGATTTCTTCAGACTGCAGCCCTCCGGAAAAGCTTGGATGCAGCATGTACGCAGAGATCAGTGGGCGGACTTGACCAATTTTGAAGGCAATGCACAGGGGTTCCGCATGCTGGTATCCAAGCAGTACGGGTTAAAGTTGACCCATGCCACCTTGGCGGCCTTCACCAAATATCCCCGCCCTAGCCTCATTGCACAGCGGGATATCGCCCGAAAGAGTCAAAAGAAGTACGGCTTTTTTATCAATCAGCTCCAAGATTTTGAGCAGATGGCTCAGGAACTGGGACTTGAAAAAGTTGGAGCGGATTGCTGGGCCCGACATCCACTCGCATTTTTGGTGGAGGCGGCAGATGACATCTGTTACAGCATCATTGACTTGGAGGATGGCTGTACCCTTGGTCTAATTTCTTTTGAAGATACTGTAGCCCTCCTAAAGCCCATTTTGGGAAATATATTTGATCCAGAAAAACTAAAAGATCGAACCCAAACTCAAAATCTTGGAGCGCTTCGAGCCTTGGTCATTGGGCAGCTGATTCGAGAAACTGTGGAGGCCTTTGCTACCTACGAAGAAGGCATGCGCAAAGGAAATTTTGACAAAGCATTGACGGATATGATTCCCTCTGCCAAGGCCTTGGCAGAAATTTCCCAGCGCTCGATTCGTCAAATTTATCGTTCCCAAGTGGTATTAGAAAAGGAAGCAATCGGTTTTCAGGTTATAGATGGCTTGTTATCGGCATTTAGCCAAGCGCTTTATCACCATTGCTATGCTGCCGAACTTTCCTCAGGGCAGGACAAAAGTTTGCTGCGTCTACTTCCAGAAGATTTTCCGCTAAAAGGCTTTGGGACCGAATCAAATCCCTACCCATTGCTGCGTGCGCTGGTGGATTTTATCTCAGGCATGACGGACAAGTATGCGCTCAACCTTTACCGAAGGGTAAAAGGGATTTCACTGCCAGGAACCTGATCGGGTTTAGCCAAGAACGAAATTACTGCCCCTCTTCCCAGGAATCCCCCCAGTCCACCACCTGATCTTCCAAGTAGTGCGGGTACATCTTGCGATGTTGTTTTTTCACTTCCTGAACGAGTGTTTCACGAAATTCTTCCACATTTTCTCCCAGTGAGGCAGACATAAATACGGGAGTAATTCCATTTTTCTTTTCGAAGGCTTCTGAGAGCGCCTTGAAATCTAGGTAACGGCTTTCTTGGAGCTCGTGCTCACTGATATGCAATAGCTCCTCTTCGGAAGGCATCTGCTGCACTAAATCTACCTTATTGAATACGAGTAAGACGGGCTTATCTCCCGCTTTAATTTCTTGGAGGGTTTGTGTGACTACCTCGATTTGATCCTCAAAAGCATGGTGAGATAGATCCACCACATGCACCAAAAGGTCAGCTTCTCGGATTTCATCGAGTGTGGATTTGAAAGATTCGATGAGGTGGGTGGGTAGTTTGCGGATAAAGCCTACCGTATCGGAGAGCAGGAAGGGAATGTTTTCCAGGACCACCTTCCGTACGGTAGCATCTACGGTTGCAAAAAGTTTGTTTTCCGCAAGGATATCTGTTTTGGTGACCAGATTCATCAAGGTGGACTTTCCCACATTCGTGTAGCCGACCAAGGCTACGCGCACAATTCCTTTTCTGCTTTTGCGTTGGGTAAGGCCTTGCTTTTCTATTTCTACCAACTTATCCTTGAGCAAGGATATTTTAGTGCGAATGTCTCGTTTGTCGGTTTCAATTTCCTTCTCCCCGGATCCCCCTCGTGTACCAGTACCTCCTCGTTGCCGCTCCAAGTGGGTCCACATGCGGGTCAGTCGGGGCAAGAGGTATTGGAATCGGGCCAGCTCCACCTGCGTTTTGGCTTGTGCAGACTGTGCCCGCTGCAAGAAAATGTCAAGAATAAGTAAGGAACGGTCGTAGATTTTGACTTTTATTTCGTCCTCCAAATTACGCATTTGAGAAGGGCTCAAGTCATCGTCAAAGATGACCATATCTACTCCAAAGTGTTCTACGTAGGTTTGAATCTCCTCTAGCTTCCCTTTACCCACAAAGGTGCGGATGTCGGGCTTTTCCATTTTTTGTTTGAACCGGTACACAGACTTGGCTCCAAGGGTCTCGGTCAAGAAGGCCAATTCATCCAAATGCTCCTCTACCTCTTGGTCGGGTTGGTGTTGCCGTACCAAGGATACCAGCACGGCAGTTTCCTGACGGGGAGCAGTCTCGTGTAGTTTTTGGAGTTTGCGTGAAAATTTACTCATGGACTAGAAATCAGCTAAAAGATGGGAGGGGGCTTTGCCCAAAGGAACAGGCTTCAAAAGCTTGCTTGAGCGATTACCTCCCCAAATTTGAGCATAATTCCTTAGATTAGATTAGGATACTCTCTTGTGGAGTGGTTATTTTGCTGTTGAAAGCAAAAATTAACCGCCCCAATGGCAGAAATAAAGCAAACTTCCCTACCTGGTGTACTCGAGATTTTTCCACGTGTTTTCCCAGATAGTAGGGGTTATTTTTTTGAATCCTTCCGCCAAGATTGGTTGGACAAAATGGGCGTTCATGAATCCTGGGTTCAAGACAACCAGTCTTTTTCCCAAAAGGGAACTGTGAGAGGCCTCCATTTCCAGCGCGGTGCGCATGCTCAGGCCAAGTTGGTGCGGGTCATAGCTGGGAAAGTGTTGGACGTGGCCGTAGATTTGAGAAATGGCTCGCCCACTTTTGGGCAGGTATATTCTACAATTTTGGATACTGAGAAAAACAACCTATTGTACATTCCTGCAGGTTTTGGGCATGGATTTTCGGTCTTGGAAGATGCTGTATTTGTGTACAAGTGCTCCAATTATTACCACAAGGATTCCGAAGGCGGAGTGCTTTGGTCTGATCCCACCTTGGGCATTGACTGGCAGGTGGCCGAACCAATCGTATCCGAAAAAGACCAGATCCTACCTACCCTAGCGGAGTTTGTAGACGCATTTGAAGGAGGGCTATAAATTCGTAGGACTTAATTAGGTCTAGAGATACTGACAATGAACATTCTGATCACGGGAGTAACTGGACTATTTGGAAGTGAGTTGGCACGAGAATTCAGCACCCTAGGAAGCATTCATGGCTTGAGGCGTGCGAACTCTGATCTCGGAGCAGTGGATCTGAATGGACTGGATATCCACTGGCATGAAGGGGATGTATTGGATTTTAACTCCCTATTGGAAGCCGTGGAGGGAATGGATCTTGTGATCCATGCGGCAGGTAAAGTTTCCTTTTCATCCAAGGATGAGCGGGCACTTTTTCAAGTAAATCATCAAGGTACGGTCAATGTGGTGAATGCGCTCCTCGCAGCAGCTGTTCCCAAGTTGGTATACATCAGCTCCGTCGCTGCCTTGGGGCAGGTTCCTGACCAGGAAGAATACGATGAAAAATCTTTATGGGTAGATGTCCCGGGCCATACTCCCTACGCCTTGTCTAAATACATGGCAGAGCTGGAGGTTTGGCGCGGAGAGCAAGAGGGCTTGGAGGTTTTGGTCGTCAACCCGGCTGTGATTTTAGGTAAGGTTGCTTACGAGCGAAGTAGTGGGGGCTTGTATCAGGTGGTATTGAAGGGGTCTGCTTTTTTCCCTGCCGGCAATCTCAATTACATTGATGTACGGGATGCGGCGGCGATTACGCGTGCCTTGGTTGAAAAAAATGCGTGGGGAGAACGATTTGTTTTGTCCAAGGAAAGCATGTCTTACGAATTATTTTTTCAGCAGGCTGCTCAGGTTTTGGGAGGAACTCCACCGAAAACCAAGTTGTCCAACTGGGCCATTTCTTGGGGGTTTCCAATCCTCCGGGTGATGTCTTGGCTGCTTGGCAAGAAGCTACCCCTGACGGCCCAAGTGGCTAGAAATGCGCAACGCAAAACCCACTTCAGCAATCAAAAGGTAAATCGCTACCTCAACTTTCACTACCGCGATTTGCAGGATACCTTGGAATGGGCAAAATCAGATCGATAAAACTTATTTCTGTCGCCAGCGTTGAGGAGGAAAAGGATTTAAGAAAAATTCATCTACAGATGATTTTAAAATCACGAAAAAATCACATTTGAATTTTAGAAAAAACCAAAAATTTGGTACCTTAAATGAATCTTAGCACTACCGAATGACCGGAGATCACGACCACGACTGGGAAGAAGACAAAAAGCTCGTTGAGCGATTTGAAGATTCACTGAAGTCCAACATGGACCTGTATTTCGAAGAAGAGGAATTGGAGGACATCATCCGATTTTACTTTGATCAACAAAAATTCTTAAAGGCGCTTCGTGCCTCAGAATTTGCCTTGGAGAAATTTCCTTTCTCTGTAGAAATCCGTCTTCAGAAAGCACAATGCCTTATTTTTAACGATGAGCTGGATGAGGGCTTGGAGATTTTGGAGCAGCTCAACAATCTCTCTCCAAACAACGAGGACATCGTTTTGGCCTTGGCCAATGCGCAGATTCTAGCAGGCAACTTTCAAGAAGGCATCGACTTACTTGAAAATTACCTGCCTATGGCAGAGGATAAGGCAGAGGTATTTTACTCTTTGGGTAATCTTTTTCGAGCCAAAGGAGACAATACCAAAGCAAGTTTTTACTTCAAGGAGGCTGTCAAAAAAAGAATCAATCACGAGGATGCGCTTTTTCAGCTAGCCATGATCACCGAAGAGGAGGGGTCCTTTGACGAGATTTTGGATTTTTACCAAGAATTTATCGACCAAGACCCCTATTCTGCTGGCGCTTGGTACAACCTGGGCGTAGTATACAATCGCTTGGGGAGATTTGAGGATGCGATTAAATCCTACGAATATGCCCTAATAATAGACGATGCCTTTGCTTCGGCGCATTTCAATATGGGGAATTCACTGATGAATACCCTCAATTTTGAAGGAGCGTTGGAAGCTTACCAAAATACCATCAATTGTGAAGGGGCCAATGCAGAGAATTGCTGCTACATGGGAGCCGCTTACGAAAAGCTGGGCAAGATTGATGATGCATTTACCTACTTTAAAAAGTCGGCCAAGCTGGATGAAGAGTACGATGATGCTTGGTTTGGTCTCGGAATGTGCATGTTGAAGAAAGAAAAATTCTTTGAGGCCATCCACTATTTCAAGAAAGCCATCCACCTCAACAAGGACAATGCAAACTATTGGGTGGGATTGGCAGATGCCGAGTTCAACTTGGGCAACATGCAGGCTAGTTCTGACGCCTACGAGGAGGCCATCAACTTGGAGCCTGGAATCATGGAGGCCTATGTCAACTTATCCATTATTTATTTTGAGCAAAATCGGTTTGAAGAGTCCATCGATGTCGTCCGGGAAGGAATTGAAGAATTGCCTGAGGAGGCAGAGCTCTACTACCGTCTGGTGGTCTACCTCATCAAAACTGGGAAATACAAGGAAGCCTTCACTTATTTAGAAAATGCATTAACTTTGGACTTTGAAAGGCATGCATTACTGTATGAGTTGATGCCAGAGTTGAAAAAACAAAAGGCTGTCTACAAAATCATTGCCCAGTTTCGGGATGAAAATTCCAGCTCAACACCTTAAAACCTACTAAATGAATTACGTGCTGAAGAATCTCCCTTTACGGACTGAAAAGCCTCGTAACACGGGATTTACCATGGCTATGGACAAGGGCCTTAGCCTACGGGAAACAGAGGACTTTGTAGATAGCTGTGCTGATTATGTAGATATTGTGAAGTTTGGTTGGGCTACTTCCTATGTGACCAAGCACTTGAAAGAGAAAATTGCGGTATATCAGTCCGCTGGAATCCCCGTTTACTTTGGGGGTACACTTTTTGAAGCCTTTATTGTTCGGGGCCAGTTTGACGACTACCGTAAAGTACTGGATACCTATGGCCTACGCTATGCAGAAGTGTCCGACGGTTCGATCTCCCTCAACCACGACAAAAAATGTGAGTACATCCAGACCCTTGCCAAACAGGTAACCGTGCTATCGGAAGTGGGATCCAAGGATGCCGCCAAAATCATTCCTCCCTACAAGTGGATTGAGCAGATGCAGACCGAACTAAGTGCTGGAGCATGGAAAGTAATAGGCGAAGCGCGTGAAGGAGGAAATGTAGGCCTCTTTCGAGATTCAGGAGAAGTACGTCAAGGTCTCGTGGAAGAAATTTTGACCCAGGTTCCTGAAGAAAAAATCATCTGGGAAGCCCCTCAAAAGTCCCAGCAAGTATGGTTTATCAAGTTGCTCGGAGCCAATGTCAACTTGGGTAACATCAGCCCTGCTGAAGTAATTCCATTGGAAACCATTCGATTGGGCCTTCGTGGAGACACCTTTGATCATTTTCTTGGGGAAATCAAATTGTAATTAATTTGGCTGAAAGCATTCTTTCAGCCTTTCTTTTTAAGTATGGATACAGTTAAAAAATACGGTTTAACCTATCTCAAAGGAATAGCTATGGGCGCCGCAGATATCGTTCCTGGCGTTTCTGGAGGCTCAATTGCACTTATAGCAGGCATCTATCAGGAACTTTTGGACAGCATCAATGCCTTTAATCTCAACAATTTATTGTTGTTGAAATCCTTCCGAATCAAGGAATTCTATGCTCGTGTCAATGGCAATTTCTTGCTCAGCTTAGTTGTTGGCATTTTGACTAGTATTTTTGCGCTTTCTCGAGTGATCACTTACTTGATGGAGGAGCACCCCATTCCACTGTGGTCCTTTTTCTCTGGCTTGATTTTGATCTCTGCCTTTTTGATTTTAAAAGAAATAAAGAAATGGAATGTGGGTGTTGTTGTCGCCATTGCCGCGGGAACAGCCTTTGCCTGGTGGGTGACGAATTTGCCGCCAACCAACACCCCTGACGACTATTGGTTTACTTTTGTGGCAGGAGCAATTGCCATTTGTGCCATGATTTTGCCCGGGATCAGTGGGAGTTTTATCCTCTTGATTCTAGGCCAGTACGAGCGCATCCTTCAGGCTGTATTGGACAAGGACATCATCACCTTGGCCTTGTTTGCCTCAGGATGTTTGGTCGGAATTCTCTCCTTCAGCAGAGTGGTGTCCTACTTACTTCGGAAATTCCATACGGCCACCATCGGCCTACTCTCTGGTTTTATGCTGGGCTCTGTCAATGAATTGTGGCCTTGGAAGCTCGTGACTTCTTGGA
Organism: Algoriphagus sp.; assembly: GCA_044353615.1. GTDB lineage: Bacteria > Bacteroidota > Bacteroidia > Cytophagales > Cyclobacteriaceae > Algoriphagus. The sequence goes on from JBILBQ010000002.1 coordinate 7,426, forward strand.
GAACTTCCTCCAGTGGCAAGGAGGTCCCTTTCCTAACAGAAAATATTCTTCCCAGCACCTTTGCGGAACAAGTTGGAGAGTTACCTCAGGTAGAATGGGCCGTTGGCGCTTTCTTTTTTGGAATTGGCCTCGTCATTTTTATTGAGTGGCTCGCAAGTAAACTGCAGCAAGGGTGAGAAAATTTGGCTTGATCGGATATCCTTTGGGACATTCTTTTTCCAAAAAATATTTTTCGGAAAAGTTTGTTCGTGAAGGAATTCAGGGCTGCCAATTTGAACTTTACCCCATCGAAAGCATTTCAGAATTTCCCCAGCTCATGGATGGGGAGGCCAGCCTGGAAGGCCTTTCGGTGACCATCCCCTACAAGGAACAAGTAATTCCCTACCTCGATGCCCTCGATCCTGCCTGTGCTCAAATTGGTGCAGTCAATTGCATCCGTATTCGAGATGGGAAAAAGATCGGATTTAACACCGACTATTTGGGATTTAAGCAGTCCCTGCAATCCTGGCTAGGCACGGAGATCCCCAATGCGCTTATTTTGGGTACAGGGGGAGCTTCTAAGGCAGTGCAGCACTCCCTTCGAGAATTTGGGACATCCTACCGCATAGTTTCCAGAAATCAAATGGAAGGGCAGCTAACTTATGACGACCTGAGGGATCAACCTGAGTGGCTGGCTTCCCATCCCTTAATCATCAACACCACTCCGCTGGGTACCTATCCTCAGGTGGAGGACCTGCCAAATATCCCCCTAGAGCAGCTCTATGCTGCGCATCGAGTCTATGATTTGGTGTACAACCCTTCGATCACTCGGCTCATGCAAGAATGCATTGCTCGAGGCGGAACGGCTAAAAATGGACAAGACATGCTCGAACTGCAGGCCGAGGCGGCTTGGAGCATCTGGAATCGACCCTCTTAACTTCCATTTTTTTGAAGCGAACCTAAATTAGGGATCGAATTCCGTTCCAACTTGCTTGTTGTGTCTAAATTATGGAGGTTTGGTCCATGGATACTTCGCAAAAATCACGCTGTCTTTGGTGCTTGGGCTTTCCGGAATACATTGCTTACCACGATCAAGAGTGGGGTGTACCGGTGTATGATGACCGAATACATTTCGAATTTTTGGTGTTGGAAAGTGCTCAAGCAGGACTCAGCTGGGCGACTATTCTCAAAAAAAGGGAAGGATACCGAAAAGCTTTTGCAGACTTTGACTACCTGCAGGTAGCCCAATTCCCAGAGTCACACGTGCAAGAGTTGCTTCAAGATAAAGGCATCGTTCGGAATGCCTTGAAGATTCGCGCGGCAATCAACAATGCGCAACGCTTTCAGGAGATTCAAGTGGAGTTTGGCACCTTCTCGAATTACATCTGGGGGTTTGTTGGAGGGAAGCCCATTCAAAATAACATTACTCCAGGAGAGCCCTATCCCGCAACTTCTCCCGAGTCGGATTGCCTAGCCAAAGACATGAAAAAACGAGGATTTAAATTTCTGGGGACTACCATTCTTTACGCACACCTGCAAGCCACGGGATTAGTGAATGACCACTTGGTTACTTGTTTTCGGCAGCGAGAAGTAGGGGTAGGGTAAAAAAAATAGGGAGGCTAACCTCCCTATTTTGAATGAATTGTTTGCGAAGCTTACAGCTGAGTCATCAACAAATAGACGCCTGCACCAGCAAAGTAACCCAATGCAGCAAGTAAAGAGATGCGCTTCAAGTACCAGCCAAATTCGATTTTTTCCATACCCATGGCAGCTACACCTGCAGCAGAGCCAATGATCAAAATACTTCCTCCTGTACCGGCACAATACGCCAAGTAAGTCCAGATAAAGTCATCCATAGGATAAGCTTCCAAGCTGTACATACCCATGCTGGCAGCTACCAAAGGCACGTTATCTACGATAGCAGACAAGAGACCGATCAGGGTGATGATGATGCGATTGTCACCAAAGGTGGTGCTGAGGTAACCGGCAAAGTTGGCCAAGGTACCCATGGACTGCAGTGCGCCTACCGCAAGCAAAATACCCAAGAAGAACAGAACGCTTGGCATATCGATTTTAGCAAGGGCATGACTTGCAGTATAATTCTTTCGTTCCGCCTCGTCCAAATCCGGATTGATCAATTCAGATATTACCCATAGAGCACCTAGTCCTAGCAACATGCCCATGTAAGGAGGGAGGTGGGTTACTGTCTTGAAGATGGGAACAGAAATCAAGGCACCTATGCCAAGAGCCAACATCAAGTTGCCACTTTTAATGCTTGAAGCGGTTGCCTTGGTATCCTCTTTGAATTCTCCCAAGGTGCCTTTCATTGTGAATGTGAGGAACAATAAAGGAACTACTGCACAAACAATACTTGGAATGAGCAAACTAGTCATGATGGAAGAAGCAGAAATTTGTCCGCCAATCCAAAGCATGGTCGTAGTCACGTCACCAATTGGAGACCAAGCACCACCAGCGTTGGCAGCAATCACAATCATCCCGGCAAAGAAAAGACGCATTTCCTTGTCTGGAATCAATTTACGGATTAAGGAGACCATCACGATGGTGGTCGTCAAGTTGTCTAGTACGGCAGACAAGAAGAAGGCCACAAAACAAACTACCCAAAGGAGTACAATAGGGTTTTTGGTTTTGATGCGGTCGGTGATGAATTTGAATCCATGGTGGGCGTCAACCAATTCTACAATGGTCATGGCTCCCATCAGGAAGAAGAGGATTTGTGCAATTTCGTTGAGGTGGTGCCCCAATTGCTCTACCACAAATTCCAAGTGAAGTTCACCAGCGCTAAGGGTAGCTGCTTTTTCACCTAATTCATGGAGAAAATGCAGGTATTTTTGGCTGCTTAATTGCGTTTCAGTGGCGCCTGAAACGGTAAAAATGGTCCAGCAAATTACTGCAGTCAGTAAAGCGGAAGCTGTTTTGTTGATCTTGATGGGGTGTTCCAGCGCAATGGCAAGGTAGCCGACCACAAAGATTACGATAATTAATAACTCCATTTTTCTGGGTTTTTTGGTGACAAATTGGTTTAATCTTTGGTTTGATTCGTTCTAATAAGCGATTCTAGTCCCTTTATGCTAATTTTCCTAACTAATTCGGAAGAATTTGACTTCCCTGCGTTAAAAAAACGTGCATATAATGGTAAAATGGCACATTCTTAACAACTCATTAATATGCTCTCAAATTATCGCTAGGACATAACTTCCCCGCTCTTTTTTACATGAGCTGCGCTAAAGCTATTTCGTAGGAGGTTTGGGATAGTTTTGTTCTCCCTTGATTTCCGGAATAGGATTTCTGAAGGGCTTTCAAGATGGTATTGCTCACATCTGAAAAAATCGCTTGGTCGGTTACCTCTGCTCCATCACTCATCAAATACGCAAATACACGGGCCATGCCACAGTTGGCTATAAAATCCGGAATGACCGCTACCCGCTCGTCTGCCCACACGCCGGTTGGACCAAAAAATATCTCCGGGTCTGCAAAAGGAACATTTGCACCGCAGGAAATGACTTCCAGGCCGGCCTTTACCATGCGCTCCACCTGTTCTTGCCGAATCAGTCGAGAGGCTGCAGCAGGGATGAAAATCTCACTTTTCAAATCCCAAATTTTCTGATTCACTTCTTCAAAGGAAAGCAAGTTAGCGGCGATCAGCTGGTTTCCCTCACGCTTCAAAAAGAGCTCGCGGATTTCATCCAGGCTGAAGCCCTCCTCACGAATAAGTCCTCCTGCTCGATCAATGATACCGACGATCCGCACGTCTTCCACTGCCAAAAAGCAAGCTGCAGCGGCGCCGACATTTCCCCAGCCTTGGATCACCGCCCGCTTTCCCTTTAGGGCACCTCCCCATAAGGAGTAGTAGTGCTTCACTGCTTCTGCGACGCCATAGCCTGTAATCATGTCGGCTACTGTATATTTTTTGGCCCCATTCGGGGTAAAGTTTGGGTCTTCAAGTACCTTGGAAACCCCCTGCCTCAATTGGCCAATTTTCCTGATTTTTTGAGGTTCATTTGCTTTATAGTGGCCATTCACAATTCCTTCTTGGGGATGCCATAGGCCATAAGTCTCGGTAATGGGGATTACTTCGTGGATTTCGTCCACATTCAGATCTCCGCCAGTTCCGTAGTAGTTTTTGAGCAGCGGCATCACTGCCTTGTACCAGCGCTCGAGCACCCCAGCTTTTCGCGGATCTGCTGGATCAAAATTGATTCCTGATTTGGCGCCTCCGATGGCAGGACCTGAGACGGTAAACTTTACTTCCATGGTTTTGGCCAGGGACTCCACTTCGCGTTTGTCTAATCCCTTGCGCATGCGGGTACCCCCTCCAGCAGCTCCTCCACGAAGGGAGTTGATCACCACCCATCCCTCAGCCTCTGTTTCCGCATCTCTCCATTCAAAAACGATTTCAGGGGATTTATTCTCAAATTTTTTGAGCAAGTCAAGCATTGTTTTTTGGGTTTATAATTCAGCCCAAAAATAGAAAAATATTTCCCAGTCTCTTCTGACTTTCAAGGGCTAGTTTTAGTTTTTTACCCGAAGACCATTCCCCCTGAGGAATCTCGGGTTGCACCTGTCACCGAAGCCAGCGCATTCGCCTCTCCGCGGAGTTTCAGCACCCCAAGAAATGCAAAAATTAGTGCCTCCTTAAATTCAATAAGTTCCTTGTTAGCTTCCACTTGAATCCATTGTTGACTCAAGTGATGGTCCAATCGCTCCACAAAGTATCGGTTGTAGGCTCCCCCTCCCGTAAGTAACACGCTTGGTGCAGCCTTTGAGGCATGGGTTCGGATCAATGCAGCGATTTGGATGGCAAAATGCTCCACCAAGGTGCGTAAACAATCTTTGGGCGATAATCCGGATTGATCCAATAGGGGAATAAAGACCTGATCGATCGATTCACGGCCTAGAGATTTCGCCCCCGATACCGCATAAAAAGGAAGGGCATTTAATTGTGCGAGAAGTGTCTGATTTAGATTCCCTGCTCTTGCCCATGCTCCATCTTGGTCGTAAGCACTCCCGAGTTTTATTGCCTCTCGGTTGAGCAAAAGGTTGAAGGGACTGCAATCAAAAGCAATTCGCTGCCCATTTTTGTCTAGGGAAAGGTTGGAGATACCGCCCAAGTTGATGCAAAAATCAACCTGTGAGAAAAGAAGCTGGTCTCCAATGGGTACCAGGGGAGCGCCTTGACCTCCTAGCTGCACATCGAGCATACGAAAGTCAGCGAGCACCCTTTCTCCAGAAGCTTGGTGCAAGGCCCAGCCATTCCCAATCTGTAGGCTTAGCCCTTTTTCAGGTTGGTGGAAAACGGTATGGCCATGCGAAGCCACAGCCATGGGCTTGACCTGCTGTTCGAGACAGAAATTTTTCACTTGCTCTCCCATCCACCGGCCAAAGTTTACATCCAGTAGTGACAGGTCTAAACCAGAAAGGAGGTGACTAGTAGCCAGCGCTTTTCCCAGTTCCTCCGGAAAAGGACGCGTTTCTGCTTGGAGAATTTCATAATTCCACAGCCCCTTTTGGTATTCAAAATGGCAATGGGCCAAGTCCAATCCGTCTCCGGAGGTGCCCGACATGAGTCCAATCAAGGTATAGCGTTCTGCGTGCATGGCTTAAAGTAAGTTTGATCTGAATCGAATCAGAAATTTGATTAGCATCCTAAATGTCGGGTTTTTATTTATTTCTAATTTATCGCTCCACTGAAAAATCGAATCCTGGCTTAAAACAGTTCAGCCAGTCTTCTGTATCGCCAATTTCACCCAATCCTCGGCCTTTCAACGGATGCACCCCTGGAGGGCTCTCCTAGGTTTAAACTTTGTTTGAGGGGATTATTTGATACCTACTGCGTTAATTTTCCTGAAATATCTAGTTATTATCTGTGGTGGTGGCGCAGAATCTTTTGAATCATTAGTAAAAGACCACATATTTGTAGTCCCAAATTTAGTTCTCCTTGGACTAAATTGTATTCTAAACCACCATGTTGCGTAAACTAGCGTTGGGTGTGCTCAGCACCCTCTTACTAATTTCAGAAGGCTTCGGTCAAAATAGTTCCTCTACCTACAGTGCCTTGGGTATTGGGGAATTTAACTATTCTGGCCAGGTTCAAAACCAAGGCATGGGAGGCATGGGCATCAGTTTTGGAACTGGATGGAGCGCCAATGCTGTCAACCCAGCTCTTTCTACTCGAAATACCATTTTTAATTTTCAAGCTTCCCTCAACTACAAACGAATTGCGGTATCCAATGCTACCGAAACCTCATTGGTGGACGGGGGAGGGCTTTCCTATATCGCGCTTTCGCTACCAATCAAGCCGGGCAAATTCACTGGAGGAATGGGTCTTGGGCAAATTTCCAGTATCAACTACCGATTGAAAGTGGATAGTCCAGTGAATAATTCGGAGTTATTGGCGAACAATAACTTAGAAGGTGATGGGGGAATCTCGGAGGCCTATCTGAATTTTGGCTACTTGCTTGCCAAAAATCTGAGTATAGGGGTCCATGGATCGTATCTTTTTGGATCTTCTATCCGTTCCAACCAACTTATAATTTATGACAAAAGCAATGTGGAAGTCGGGAGAGCTTCTGAATACTACGAACGAATTTCGGTCTCTGATGTAGCTTTAAAATTGGGGGCACACTACCTTTTTAAGGCCTCTGAAAAAAGTAACATCCACCTAGGAGCCATTTATCAGACATTTGGGGACGTTAATGGAACAGCGTTTGCAAAATTGGCTCCGATTGGCCAAGCTAGCAGCCCCAAGACGGATGGTGATCTGATTGCCAACGATGAAAAGGGAGCTATTTACCTTCCAAGTCGTTATGGATTTGGGCTGAGCTATGAAAAAAATAATAAATTCGTGATTGGCTTAGAGGGACAGTACCAAGATTTCTCGAAGTATAGAAACTTTTTTGGTGAGCCGTTAAGCCTGCAAGCAGCCCAAAAAGTGGGGCTTGGATTTCAGATAGTACCTGATTTCACGGATTTTGACAATTTATTGAATCGCGCTACCTACCGAATGGGTTTGGAATTCATGCGCACACCTTATTTTATCAATGAGACCACGATCAATGATTTTGGCATCAACTTTGGTACTTCTATTCCAGTGAACAACCTTTCACTGATGAACATGGCAATGAAGGTTGGAAGAAGAGGAACATCAGCTAATGGATTGATTCGTGAAGCCTATTTTAATTTCACCCTAGGCTTTTCACTCAATGACAATAGTTGGTTCTACAAACGAGTTTTCGAATAATTAAAATTTAAACAATTAACCCTTAAAAGGGATTCACCTAAAGTCAATAACTGATTAATTCTGGACGATTATGAAAATTAAATCAACCTTTCTTGTCCTCGGAGCCATGCTCCTTGCTGGAATTTCCAACGCGCAAGATGGCTGGAACTGGCCTACAGATCCTGCTCAGGAAGCAAAGGCTAGAGAGTTCAATGCCGCCTATTTTGACTACATGAAGGCAGAGCAATTTGTGGAGGCTACCAAGCCTTTGAGCTGGCTTTTGGTGAATACGCCAAATTTGAATGAATCCATTTACATTCAAGGTGTAACTGTGTATAAAGGTGCAGCAGATAAAACTACCGATGCAGCACAAAAGCGTGTGTACCAAGACAGCGTGATGGCGCTCTACGACAAAAGAGGGGAATTGTACAATAACCCTGTGAAGTGGATTGAGACCAAAGCGTATTATGGGTATTTGTTCTTCAGATCTGACAAAGCCAAAATTCCTGCTGTAGTTGCAGATTTTGAAAAAGCCATAGCGTTGAAAGGAAGCATCAATTTCCAGTTTGTTCCCATGTATTTTGACATGGTGGAGAAAAATTACACGCTGAATCAGGCATACGCTCCAGAGCAAGTTTTGTCCATTTTCGACAAATCAAACAAGATATTGGATGCAGCGGCTGCGACAGGTAAGGATGTCACTGATTCCAAATCAACGCTTGAGACACTTTTGGTAAAAATGAAGTTGATCGATTGTGAATTTATCGAAAACAAATTGGGACCAAAGCTGGCTGCTGATCCAACGAATGAAGAGCTAGCTGAGCAGATTTTCACCTATTCCTTGCAATACAAGTGTATCTCTACGAAAGCCTTCTTGGCAGCCCTAGAATTTAAAGATTCCAAAGCTCCAACTTTCAAGACTTCACAGGTAAGAGGTATGCTGTACATGTCTTCTGGTGAATTTGACAAAGCAGAGCCTGTGTTTGAGAAAGCCTTTACCCTAGCCTCTACTAACAAGGAAAAAGGTGAGATTCAGATGGAGCTAGCAAAAATTTATGCTCGTGCAGGCAAGAAATCAGCCGCAAGAACCGCAGCTCGTGAGGCAGCAGGACTTGATTCAGAATTGTCTTCCTCTGCCTATGGCTTGATCGGAGATCTATACATGTCTGCTTATAACGACTGTAGAGGTGGCGAAAGCCGTGCAAAAGATTACGCAGTATTCATTGCGGCTTACAATGCCTATCAAAGAGCAGGAGATTCCAAAGGAATGGGTAGTGCAAGAGCACGCTTCCCATCCAAGGAAGAACTCTTCACCGAAGGATATCAATTGGGTTCTTCTTTGAGTACAGGATGTTGGGTTGGGGAAACGGTCTCCCTCTCTACAAGAGACTAACTTTTCTTAATTAGCTATTAAATAAAGGCAGCCCTAGGCTGCCTTTATTCTTTTCATTCCCTTCAACTTTCCTACTATCTTTGTGGGCAATGAACCGAGGTCTTTCCTATTATTTTGTATTTCTTGCCCTGATTGCCTTTTTTTCTTGTCGTGAGGAGGCAGACCCAAATGATTTGGAAGCTTATGATGGCCCAGTAAATTCAGCACAAAATATTCATATTTTCCACAGTGACTCTGCGGTACTTCGGTCTGAGATTACCGCTCCAAAGCAGCTTGAGTTCGCCAATGGAAATTTAGAATTCCCAGAAGGCATCACGATTCAGTTTTTTAATTTGCAGGGACAGCTTGAAACCACCATGCGTGCCGATAAGGGGTTTTTTCTCCGAGATCAAAACCTATACAAAGGATCCGGTAATGTCCAAGTAAAAAATCTACCCAAGGATCAGCGGTTACAGACAGAGGAATTGTTTTGGAATCAGGCCGAACGAAAAATATACACCGAAAAGTTTGTGACCATACAAGAACGGCAGACGCTGTTTAACGGAACTGGAATGGAAGCTGACGATAGCTTTTCGACCTACAGATTAAAGCAAGTGCGAGATAGTAGAACACTTTTACCAGGAGAAGGGCTATGAAGTTACTGGATGCAATCATCTTTTCTGTTGCACTTGCGCTTATCGTGGTGGGCATCCACCAAACGATGGTCAGTGGCATTGGATTTTCCTACTCCCTATTCATGTTCGCGGTGGGCCTTTTATTTTGGTTTCAACTGCGTCGCAACCAGGCACGTGAAAGCAGGGAATCCACCTCAAAAAAGCCAGTAAAAACTAATAAACCCCTCAAAAAAAGGTAATCATGGACAACAACTATGTCGTATATGTCGTGATTTCTTTGATTTTTTCTGCATTTTTTTCAGGAATTGAAATCGCCTACATCTCAGCCAATAAGCTTCAGATTGAATTGCAAAAAAAGCAAGGAATGTGGAGCGGGAAAGTATTGAGCAAGTTTTTGGTCAAGCCCGGGCAGTTTATTGGGACCACCCTAATTGGGAATACCATCATGTTGGTTTTGTATGGTACATTCATGGCTTTTTTGCTGGATGCTCCCTTACGTAATTTGTTTCCTGAGTCTATCAATAACGAAGCGGTAATTTTGATTTCTCAAACCGTCTTGTCCACCCTTTTGGTATTGATCACTGGAGAGTTTTTGCCAAAAAGTCTGTTCATGTTAAATCCAAACCGCATGCTCAACTTTTTTGCGCTTCCATTTCTTATCATTTATTCCATCATGTATCCCGTAGTTTGGCTGATTGTAGCCTTATCCAAGGGATTTATTACCCAAGTGCTTCGATTGGAATACAATGAAGAAAAGCCTGTTTTCACCATTACAGACCTTAATTCCTTCATCAAAGATCAAATGGGACAAAGAAGGACCGCTGGCAATGTGGAGGTAGATTCTAAGATTTTTGATAATGCGATTGAATTTAAAACCGTACGGATACGAGAGTGCATGATCCCCCGTACTGATATTGTGGCGGTAGAGGTATCCGACTCGATTGAGGAGTTAAAAAAGATATTCCAGGAAAGTGGGCACTCCAAAGTAGTGATCTACCGAGAATCCATTGATGAAGTGATTGGCTATTGCCATCAGCTGGAGCTATTTAAAAAGCCAAAAACAATTGAGGACATTCTCACCCCCATCATCATTGCGCCGGAATCGGCACTTGCAAATGAACTGCTTATTCAATTTATCCAAGAGCGAAAAAGCCTTGCCTTGGTGGTCGATGAATTTGGGGGCACCAGTGGAATTGTCTCCATGGAAGACATCATTGAAGAGATTTTTGGTGAGATTGATGATGAGTATGACAACGAAGCACTTACTGAACAATTGATTGGGGAGCTTGAATTTTTGCTAAGCGCCCGCCTAGAAATCGATTATCTCAAGGAGAAATATGGATGGGAATTGCCGGATGGAGATTATGAAACGCTCTCCGGATTCATCCTTTCACAAACAGAAAATCTACCCAATATAGGCGAAACAATCACCTATGGAAGGTTTACCTTCACTATCGTGTCTAAGCAAGCACATCGAATCGAAACTGTTCGGTTGAAAATCAACGACTCAGATATTTTCTAAGGCTAGACATTGTTGGGGCTGAAATTTTGAATTTCGCCCTGAAACATCTTATTTTGCGACACTTTAATATAAGCGAAGTCACAACCATGGCGTTAATTAAGCAAATTAGACAACGAACAGGTCTCGCAATCGGCGTAATTGCCGGCGGGTTAATATTATTTCTTTTGGGGGGTGATTTGTTAAGCCCAAATTCTGCCCTACTCAATGCCAACCAGAATATCATCGGGGAGATTGCAGGTGAAGAAATTACCTTAGAAGAGTTTTCACTCAAGGTGGAAGAATACAAGGCTTCCTTCCAACAGCGAACAGGCAGAATCCCCGCAGAAGCGGAGCTGGTTTCTGTTCGTGAACAAGCATGGCAAGCAATGATTGTTGAGCGCGTATTCGAAGAGGAATACGACAAGCTGGGCTTGACTATCTCTAGCCAAGAATTGATTGACATGGTTCAAGGAAAAAATATTGTTCCGGAACTTCGTTCACAGCTGGTCAATCCTCAGACAGGACAATTTGACAAGTCTCAGTTGATTACCTTTTTGCAATCCTTAGAAACTGCAGATCCAGCACAGCAAGCGGCTTGGGCGCAGCAAGAAAAATTATTTGCACAGGCTAGAAGTCGTGTGAAGTACGACAACTTGCTCGCTACTACGGAGTATGCGACTACTGCAGAAGCCAAGATGGAGCACAAGTCTGCCAATACCATCGCGGATGCTTCCGTTTTATTTTTTCCTTATTATGTGATTCCTGATGGAGACATCAAGATCCAAGATTCCGAGCTTGCCGATTACCTATCCAAAAACCAGGAAAAGTTTAAAGTAGGCAATTCTGCCAATTTGGAATACGTTTCCTTCAGCATTCAGCCTAGTGGTGAAGACTCCGCTGAGGTGATTTCTAAAATCACAGCGTTGACCGCTGAGCTGAAAGTATCGACTGCAGATTCCGCATTTGTGAGTAAGAATTCAGAAGTGCAGCAGCCATTTCAGGTGTATACTCCTGGAGATCAGTTACCAGAAGCGCTAACTACCAATGTGGCTCAATTTGTAAAGGGAGAAACTTATGGCCCTTTCATCACGGCCAACTCTTCGTATGTGACCTACAAGATAGCAGACCAGTACGAGGGTACTGCGAAAATGCGTGCTTCGCACATCCTCTTCGGAACGGAAGGGATGGACGAGGCTGGCAAGGCAGCAGTAAAAACTCAAGCTGAAACCGTTCTTGCAGAAGTGAAGACTACTGGAGATTTTGCAGGAGCAGCAAGACAATACGGTCAGGATGGTACTGCCCAAAATGGAGGAGATCTGGGCTGGTTTGCTAAGGCTGACTTCGTTGAGGCTTTTGCAAATGCAACCTATGCAGTAAATTCCAAAGGACTACTTCCAAACTTGGTAGAAACAGAATACGGCTTTCACATCATCGATGTGACGGAGCTACCCAATACGTCTTACACTAAATTGGCTGTATTGGAGTTGGAACTGGTTGCATCTGACCTAACTCGAAATGAAGCTTTCAGAAATGCGGACGCTTTTGTGTCCGAGAGCGGAAACCGTGATGAGTTTACTGAAAATGCTACCGAAAAAGGATTCAGAATTATCCAAGCGAATAATGTAGATGCTACCTCTAGAAATCTCAATAACATCACTGATGCAAGACAAGTAGTCATCTGGGCGTTCAGTGAGGCAGCTGAAGGAGAAGTTTCAACTGTGTTTGAATTAAACAACTCCTACCTTGTTGCCTCCCTAGTGAGCAAGAAGGAAGAGGGTGAAGCAAAATTGGAAGATGTGAAGGATCAGGTGAAGCAGTTGGTGCTGAACGACAAGAAAGCAGCCCTTATCAACCAAAAATTGGCAGGCAAAACTACCTTGGAGCAGATGAAAGCTGTATTCCCAGAGGCATCGATCAATGAGGTTCCTGGATTGCGCTTGAGTGATTCAGTGATTCCAGGTATTGGATTTGCTCCAAAAGCAATTGGTACAATCTTCGGAACAAAAACAAAAGGGCAGCTTACTAAGCCTGTACAGGAAGATCTTGGAGTGCTAGTGGCCAAGGTAAATAACTTGACCCCAGCTGCGGCAATTGGTGATTATACTTCCTACCAGGCGCAATTGGCGCAAGGAGCTTCGCAGCGAATGACCTATCAAATCATGATGGCCCTTCAGGAGCTTGCGAAAGTGAAGGATTACCGATACAAATACTTCTAAATTTGATTTTCTTTTAAGGAACCCATGTCCAAAAAGACATGGGTTTTTTTGTGTTTAAATCTTGTGATAAAGGCGTATTTTTGATTATGGAACAGACCTTTGATAAAGTTGCCTTCAAGGAAAAGCTGGAATCTTCCAGTACTTTCCCTACCCGCTACCTTTTTAAATTCATCGTCCCTATGGGAAAGGAAGCAGAGGTTATCGCCCTTTTTCCTAATGAAGAAGTACTCTTAAAGCCCAGCAGTGGAGGAAAATACGTGAGCACCACCATCCAAAAATGGGTAGATGATGCAGATCAAATTCTGGCCCTCTACGAAAGAGCGGCAACCATCCAGGGCATCATCTCACTTTAAAGACATAGACCATGTGGACAGAAGAAGAAAACCAGCTCAAAAGAAGCTTTACTTTTAAAGATTTTACAGAAGCCTTCGCCTTCATGACGCGCGTGGCGTTCTTAGCAGAATCCCACCAGCATCATCCGAATTGGTTCAATGTTTACAATCGCGTAGACATCGCACTGACTACCCATGATGCGGGAAATGTAGTGACCGAAAAGGATCGAAAATTAGCGAAGGCCATAGATCAACTGCTTGCATGAGTCAGGCGGTGGTCAACTTGTACTTGGTGCCAACACCAATTGGTAATCTCCGGGACATCACCCTACGAGCCATCGATACACTACAGGCTGTAGATGTGATCCTGGCGGAAGATACCCGTACCAGTGGCATCTTGTTGAAACACTTGCAGATCTCCAAAAACCTGCAGAGCTACCATAGCTTTAACGAGCACAAGGCAGTGGAAAAGTTGGTGGAGCGCATGAGAAAAGGAGAAACCTTTGCCTTGATCAGTGATGCCGGTACTCCCGCCATTTCTGACCCAGGCTTTCTTTTGGTGCGTGAAGTACTCGCCGCAGGGCTGGAAGTACAGTGCCTGCCTGGCCCTACTGCCTTTGTGCCTGCACTAGTGGCTAGCGGCTTGCCCAACGACCGTTTCGTATTTGAGGGGTTTTTACCTCATAAGAAGGGAAGAAAAACGCGTATCGACGCACTGGTAAATGAAACCCGCACCCTGATTTTTTACGAATCACCCCATCGCCTGCTCAAAACCTTGGAGCAGCTTGCCGAAGCATTTGGTGCCGATCGACAAGCGGCAGTTGCTCGAGAACTATCCAAACTGCACGAAGAAACAGCCAGAGGCACCTTGGTTGAGCTTATCGACTACTATCAGGTGAATCCCTTAAAAGGAGAAATCGTGCTCGTGGTGGCTGGCTGTGCCGAGCAGCGCGAATCTAGAGCTGAAAAGCAAGAAAAGAAGCAGGCGGAATGGAAAAAAGAAAAAAAATCCCGCGACTAAATACCCTAAACTACTCACTATGCTGAACTCAGCCCAACTCTCCAAGCTCTTGGATCATACGCGAAAGGTTGCGGAGGATGTGGGGACATTTATTGAAAATGAGCGACGGCATTTTTCCATGGATCGCGTAGAGCACAAGGGCTTCAATGACCTTGTTTCCTATGTGGACAAGGAAGCGGAGCAGCAGTGTGTGTCCCGATTGCAGGAGATTTTTCCTGAAGCAGGGTTCATTACCGAAGAGGGAACCAATACCACGCGGGGGGAAACCTACACCTGGGTGATTGATCCCTTGGATGGGACGACCAACTTTATCCACGGGCTGCCTGTTTTTGCGGTGAGCATTGGCTTGATGGAGAAGGACGAGGTAGTGCTCGGCGTAGTGTATGAGGTGAATCGGAAGGAGACTTTTTATGCCTACAAGGGTGGCGGGGCCTATTGCAATGGAATCCCGCTTAAGGTTAGTGTGGCCCCTACGCTGGCTGCTTCACTAATCTCCGCTGGCTTTCCTTACAACCGGCTTGATAAGATTGATCAGTACTTCACTATCAAGAAATCCTTGATGCAGAAGACCCATGGATTGAGGCAACTTGGCTCGGCAGCCGTGGACCTTTGCTATGTGGCTGCGGGCAGGACAGAGGCATACTTTGAATACAACCTCAACTCCTACGATGTTGCTGCCGGAGTGATTTTGGTGCAAGAGGCCGGGGGAATGGTCACTGATTTTGGAGGGGGAAAGGATTACATTTTTGGCAGGCAGCTAGTCGCTACCAACCATTCTATCCACGAGGAGCTGTTGGCGGTAATTGCCGAGCACTGGAGCTAGTTAGCCCAATAAAAACTGCCAGAGCAGTAAGCTAATCCCACATAGTGGAATGCCTAGTCCAGCAAGCAAGGTGGCAAGGCGAGGTTGAAGCCCAAATTCCATCGCAAGGAGCGCGCCCGAAATCATGGGAGCCATTCCACTTTCTAAAACGAATACCTTAAGCGTAAGACTGTCTGATGGCAGAATCAATCCATAAATTAACCATACGCAAGCAGGGGCAAGTAGCAGGCGATACCCCAAGCCATACCAGAGGTACTTGTTTTGGGTCCATTTGCGATCCAAAGATAGGGTTAATCCAATGACTGCCATGGCTATTGGCGCCATGCTCGTTCCAATGCCTTGAAGCCAGGGTAGGAACATACTTGGTAAAGCAAGTCGGAAGTAGCTCATCAACAAGGTTGCTAGTAACAGGAGGAACGGAGGGAATAGCATCATTTTTTTAAAGACTTGGAGGACAGAGCGGCCTCCATCCCCATACCTGGACCCGATATAGACTCCTAGCGTGCTGACTAATAAAAAGGAACCTCCCTGGTCAATCAAGAAGGCAGTGGGCAAGGCCTCCTTCCCATACAGTAGCTCCAATATTGGAAATCCGAGAAAGGATGTATTTCCAAGCCCAGAAACCAAGATCAAGCAGCCTGTGGTCCGCCTATCCCATCCCAATTTAGTACCAAGAAAAGCAAAAAAGGCCCAAGAAAGCAGGAAGGTAAACCAAGCGGAAGAGGGAGCCAGAAGCAAATCCCATTTGAGCTGTAGTGGAGGGATGTGTAACAGGGCAAGTGCAGGAAGCGCGAGGTAGATGAGGTAGTTCTTCCCAAAAAGCGCTACTTTTTCCTTAGGAAATCCAGGAAAAAACTGAAGTGCTATACCACAAAAAAGGCTGAAAATCGCAATCCAAAGGCCCATAGGAACGGGGTAATGAAGAAGTAATTTTAGAGTAACCGAAAGATAATGTAAACTACTTGTAACCAAATGATTGTCAAACTAGTTTTAGCTAAAACACTGGGGCAATCATGACAAAACACATCCCTATTTACATTGAAGGCGAAAAATGGATTCCACTCACCTATTTTTCCGATCAAGAAAAAAAGTCATTTAAAGAATGGCTTCCAAGCTACCGACTCAAAAAAGTAAAATTGCCTGGGCTGGTACTTACCGAATGTTTGGATTTTAAAACCTATGCCTGCTGGTTGCGACTGAAGGAGCTGAGCTATACTAAGGTTCCTATTTTTGATTTTTAATCTAAGCCTACTTGCTTCCGCTTGGTTTCAAAGTAACTTTTTAGCTGCGGGTACCAGTCGCTTTCGGTTTCTGGAAACCCATCCAGCACCAGTTCCATATTGCCTTCTATCCCGTCTTGGTTGAGCTGCATCCCCTCAATCAAGTAGATGACTTCCTCCAAACTTAAGGGCTCTTCACTTGAGCTCGGGTACAGGAGGTAGTCGTTGCCATAAAAATCCACTGCTTCGTACTGAATTTTTTGGTCTATCGCATGCCCATAGATGCTGATCTGCTCCCCCCATGTACTTTCAGGGTAGTGCAATCGCAGCAGCAGCACAGAAGTGATGCCTTCAGAAAAATAAGTGGGAGGTCTAAATAAAAAGTCCATAAGTCCTTGAATTGGCCTTTAAAGTACTGCATTTCTCCTCAAGAATGGAAAAGGGGATTCGTTTTTTGGCGGTTAAAGAGAAATTTCAATTTAAGTAAGTCACAAGTGGGTCATTGGATTGGATAATCAGGACTTTAAGGCTATTTTTGAATTTCCGATTTCACCTGAGATTTTACATTTCCCGACAGATTTTATTGCGTTTAGCTATACTCGATTATGAAAAGAGATACACTAATTTTTGACCTTATTTCCAAGGAAGAGGACAGACAAAAGAGAGGCATCGAACTGATTGCTTCCGAGAACTTTACTTCCAAGCAAGTGATGGAAGCTGCCGGCAGCGTACTGACCAACAAGTATGCGGAAGGGCTTCCGAGCAAGCGTTATTATGGCGGTTGTGAAGTGGTGGATGAGATTGAGCAGCTGGCTATTGATCGAGCCAAGAAATTATTTGGTGCTGCTTGGGCCAACGTACAGCCGCACTCGGGTGCGCAGGCAAATGCTGCAGTATTTCTCGCCTGCCTGAATGCTGGAGATGCAATTTTGGGTTTTGACCTCGCCCATGGAGGCCACCTGACGCATGGTTCTCCTGTCAATTTTTCTGGGAAGCTATACCAAGCCAATTTTTATGGAGTGGAAGAAGCTACAGGGGTAATCGATTACGACAAGGTGGCGGAGAAGGCAATCGCCGTTCAGCCAAAAATGATTATTTGTGGGGCTTCTGCCTATTCAAGAGACTGGGATTATGCCCGTCTTCGCGAGATCGCCGATGAGGTGGATGCCTTATTGCTTGCAGATATTTCTCACCCATCTGGCTTGATTGCTAGAGGACTTCTCAACGATCCCTTGGAGCATTGCCATATCGTGACTACAACGACACACAAGACACTTCGTGGTCCTAGAGGTGGTTTGATCATGATGCGTGAAGATTTTGACAATCCTTGGGGATTGACTACGCCTAAGGGAGAAATCAGAAAAATGTCTGCGCTTTTGGATATGGGAGTTTTCCCAGGAACGCAAGGTGGTCCTTTGGAACACATCATTGCTGCCAAGGCAATAGCCTTTGAGGAAGCACTTTCGGATGAATACATGCAGTACGTAATTCAGGTCAAATTGAATGCTTCGGTGATGGCTGATGAATTTGTATCTCGTGGATATAAGCTTATTTCAGGAGGTACAGACAATCACCTGATGCTAATTGACCTTCGGAATAAGGACTTGACTGGTAAGCTTGCCGAGGAAACGCTCGGAAAAGTAGACATCACCATCAACAAAAACATGGTGCCTTTCGATACGAAGTCACCTTTTGTAACTTCTGGAATGCGTGTAGGAACTGCTGCAGTGACTACCCGAGGACTGAAGGAGGAGGACATGAAAAAAATTGTGGACCTTATCGATAGAGCCCTTCAACATCATGCTGATGATGCCGCACTTGCACAAATCAAGACGGAAGTCAATGCATGGATGGTTAAATTTCCTTTGTATTAATCCAAATAATTTAAAGTGGCCTTAGATCAATATAAAGACGAGGAAGAAGAGGGTGGAATGTCCTTTTTGGATCATTTAGAAGCCTTACGCTGGCATTTGCTGCGTGCAGTCTCTGCGGTGCTCATCTTTTCAGTAGCTGCATTTATTGCGAAAGACTTCATTTTCGGGGTGTTGATCCTGGGGCCATCTAAAGTTGATTTTTGGACCTATCGGGTACTTTGTGATCTCGGTAGTTTCCTTGGTATTCCAGCTCTTTGTATTGATGAATTGCCGTTCACGATTCAAAGCCGTCAGATGACTGGACAGTTTTCCATGCACATGACTTCCAGTATTGTGGTGGGCCTAGTCGCTGCTTTTCCCTATTTATTTTGGGAGGTATGGCGATTCATTAGTCCAGGCTTATACGACAAAGAGCGAGGTGCAGCACGTGGAGCAGTATTCTTTGTCAGCTTTTTGTTCCTTTCGGGGGCGGCATTTGGGTACTATGTACTTTCTCCGCTTTCCATCAACTTTCTAGCTAACTACCAGCTGGATCCTAGCATTGCGAACGAATTTGACATCACCTCTTACGTCTCTACTTTGACCATGTTGGTGTTGGCTTCTGCACTCATGTTCCAGCTGCCTGTGGTGGTTTACTTTTTGTCCATGTCGGGCTTGGTGACTTCCAAGATGTTAAAAACATATCGGAAACATTCTATAGTCGTAATTTTGATTGTATCCGCCATCATCACTCCTCCAGATGTGGTGAGCCAGTTGTTGATTGCCATGCCGATCCTCGTGCTGTATGAGATGGGTATACTTATCGCCAAGCGTTTGGAGAAAAAAAGAGCGCTGAAGCAAGCTGAATTTGACCAGAATAAAGACGCTTAATAAGTGATGACTAAGCGAATAGCAATCGGAGGTGACCATGCAGGTGTAGGATACAAGGAGCAACTAAAGCAGCACTTGGGCACACTTGGCTATACGGTGCAGGACTTTGGCCCCTTTTCTACTGCTTCTGTAGATTATCCGGATTATGTACATCCTCTTTCTCTAGCCATAGAAGCTGGGGAATATGACTTTGGAATCGTGATTTGTGGGAGTGGAAATGGAGTAGCCATCACAGCCAATAAGCACCAAGGCATCCGTGCAGCACTTTGCTGGAATGAAGAGTTGGCCGCCTTGTCACGACAGCACAACGATGCGAATGTACTTGCCATCCCTGCTCGATTTATTTCCTATGAGTTGGTCGAAAAGATGGCGGAACTATTTTTAACCACCCCATTTGAAGGGGGAAGGCACCAAAGCCGCGTCACCAAAATTGCCTGTTCCTAGAATACCAAAAAGGGTCTTGATTTTTACAATCAAGACCCTTTTTTTGGCTCTTATTTTTTGTGATTATTCGCGTCAGCTCAAATCCCCAAAGAAAAGAATAGTTCAAGTTCAAGAAAATGAGCTGTGGACTGTGGTCCGTCAGCCGAGAACGATTAGCCGCAGTGACGGATACTCAATTTGAATCACAGATTGGATTGAGGATAATCCTTATTTTTTACCAGCTAGTTGGTCTGCAAGAAGTAGGGCGGTATACAGGTTAGCAATTTTTCCTGAAGTACAGAGGTCTTCCAATGCGAGTTCTTGATCGCCTACCCGAACTTGTAGGGGAATGCTCAGACCGGAATCTAAAATGACCCGCTTCACCTGCACTGCAGAGAGTTGAGGATAGAGCGATCGAATTACTGCGGCCATCCCTGCCACAGCAGGTGCAGCCATCGAGGTGCCTCCTTCAACTCCATAGGAATCGAAAGGTAGCGTGGAGTAGATCTCATCTCCAGGGGCAAAAATATCCACACTTCGCTTTCCATAATTGGAAAATGAGGCAATCATTTCAGGACCATAGTTTGGTGTCAAAGCACCTACGGTCAAGTAATTGTCATTCATCGGTGAGGGCATCTGGCTGTACTGATCATTTGGATAATTGCTGTTTTCAGGATCATCCAAATTAACCCCGTCATTGCCTGCGGCATGCACGAACAGCACATCCTTTGCTGCAGCATATTGCAAGGCTTCTTGCACCCAAGAGGCATTGGGAGATAGTTTCTTTCCAAAGCTGGCATTGATCACCTTGGCACCCTGATCTACGGCGTAGCGGATGGCCAAGGCAATATCCTTGTCGTATTCATCTCCATCAGGCACGGCACGTAAAGCCATGACTTGAACCCCTTGAGCCACACCCTTCACTCCTTTTTTTGTTCCTCTGTTTGCCGCCAAAATCCCTGCCACATGGGTACCATGGCTCTCGCTGTCTTTGCGATTGCTTGGATTGCCGTTTCCGTATGTTTTATCCTGGATATCATAAGGATTGTCTCCAACTGGTTTTCTCCCGTCAAATTCAAGGTTTAGGTTGTAATCCAATCGAGACTGGTAGTATGCAATTCCTTCCCTTAAATCTGCCAGTGCCGAGGGAATGTCTTGGCCCATTACCAATACCTGATTTACCATCCATATTGCTCGTTCTTCCTCCTTGCCTTCAGGGACATAACTTTCAAGATCTTTCAGGGTATAGCTTTCCTTCCCTAGTTTTTTCTGGAGGGTTTGATGGGCAGCACTGATGAATTTTTCAATCTGTTCAAATTGAGGTACGGATGCTTTAGCCGCTGCGAGCTCTGTTTCATAGAGTTCGCTTGCCTTTTTTTGAAGGATTGGATCCCCTAAATTTTTGGCTAGAATTCGCACAAACTCAAGTTGCTCCTCGGAGGATTCCCCCAAAAAATTATAGCCATGCACATCGTCAACATAGCCATTCTGGTCGTTGTCGATGCCATCCCCAGCAATCTCCTTGGGGTTTTTCCAAAGTACCTCCTTGAGATCTTCATGGGCAAGGTCGATACCAGAGTCAATAATGGCTACCAGTGTAGGTTGCCCTTTTCTCTTTTTGATGAGTTCAGCATAGGCACGATCGATACTCATTCCTGGTACGGTATCTTGAAAAGGATCCAAATGCGCCCAATACAGTTTTTCCTTTTCTGCCAAAGGCCTAGTTCTAGAAACAGGACTTAAGGTAGCCGGATTTGCTTTCTGCGCCATCGTAGCGCTACTAACTCCGATTAGGCTAAGGATTCCAATCAAGAAGAAGTGTATCTGTTGGGTTTTCATAACGGGTGAAATGAGGATTGGAAGATTTGTTAATTCCTAGGGTAGGATCACTTTCGTGTTTTGTATTTTAGGGAATAGACTCCCGGAGTAGTTTCTGAGTAAAACTCCTTGAGAGCGGGCAGCTCTTCTAATAAATTCTTAAAATGGCCTTCCTTATCTAGAACCTGTTTGGGCAGTTGGCGTCGAAGCATTTGAAAGACCTGGGCTTTTTGAGGTAAGGTTTTTTCTTGGTTGAGGTAGCTTACAGACATGTTGTAATTCAAAAACGGTCCTCCTAAAGAATTAGTAAGGTAAGGAGAAGGGTCGTCTTCCAAAACCATCACTCCTGTTTTTTGGGGAAGGCGTGTTTCGTCTGTGGCAACTACAAAATAAGCGGTGTCGACAGCCGTTCGAGCAGTCCAATAGGATGCTGCCAAAATGGGCATAATTAAAACTAACCCAAAAAATGCAGGTCTAATTAGAGGTTTCCAACCGAACTGTAGAAAAAACTGGCTGATAAAGTAGCTCAGGGCAGGTAAAAATACCACGAGCTGGTAGGTGGCATTATTTTTTACAAAGAAAAACAGACCGGCAGAAAAAAGAAGCCAGATAACAATAAGCTGTCTTTGCTTTTGTTGATTGATTGTCGTTCCACGAAAAAAGGAGCTAATTGTGAAGCCAAGGAAGGCGAGCAGCAAGGGGAAGGCCCCAGGTGCAAGCCAACTCAGGGTGGGCTGGTACCCATAAACGGGGTAATTGAATACAATCGGCCAAACTTGTAAGGCTTGTTGCAGTCCATCTTTCCAAAAATAAAAAACAAAAATTAGCAAGATGGGCAGTAAGAAGCCCATAATGGATAGAAATAATTGGCGTATGGTAAATCCAGATATGGCCAATCCTGTAAATGCGATAAAGGGAAGGAAAAAAACAAAATTCCAGTGGAAGCCAGCAGCTAGCCCTCCATAAATTCCGATGAGAAGCGTGGATTCACTGCTTTCCTTTTGAAGGACCGTATGTGAGAATAGCTGTCCAAAAGCCAACAGCAAAAAAGTACTCCCCAGTAGTGTTGGGGATAAGTACATGAGATCGAAGGAAAAATGAAATAAGGCTGCCAGTACGATAGCCGGCAAATAGGTGTTTTCATCAAATACTCGGTACTTGATTAGGGTGCTATTCCAGTAGTAAATCTGAAATAAAACAAAAACTTTTCCGAGAAGGATATAGGCAATCGGGCTTCTTCCAAAGAGGAGATGTAGGCCAGTGAATACCCCAGCGGATAACGGGCCCGTATCATCGATTACATCCACATAAAGTAGGTACCCTTCGCTCAAGCGCTCTCCCAAAACCATCCACATCAATGCAGGAGTCGTGCTTGGAAATGAAAAAAAAACCCAAGAGATTACACTAAACAAGATCATGTAGAGTAGAATTCCAACTAGGCGAATGGGGTCGTTTACTCTAAAAAAATTGAACAAGGTGGGTAGGGGGTATTTGGTTTTGACTCGAAATTAAAGCATGCCCAAGTATTTCGCTAAATTTGCATCATAAATACTTCAGATGGAAAGCAAAAGACAATTAAAATACGCAAAATTAATTCAAAAAGAGCTGGGTGATATTTTCCAAAAAGAGGCCAAGCACTTGGTAGGCTCTACCTTGGTGACCATTACACGGGTTATGATGAGCCCTGATTTGGGATTTGCCAAAGCCTACCTCAGTTTTTTGTTGCCCAACCCAAAGGCACAATTTGATGCAATCAATGAAAACAAAAAGGAAATTCGCCATGCTTTGGCGAAGCGTATCGGCAAATCTGTTCGCGTGATTCCTGAATTGGCGTTTTTCTCGGATGAGTCTGCCACCTATGCGCAGCACATGGATAAAGTGATTTCAGATTTACACATTCCACCTGCTCCCGAAGAGGAGGAGGAAGAGGATTAACTATCGATTTAACTCGTGAACACAAGTTCTTTTATTGCAGGCAGGTATTTCCGGAGCAAGAAGAAGCAAAACTTCATCACCATTCTATCCCTGATCTCGATGGTAGGCGTAGCCATCAGTACCATGGCTTTGGTGGCGGTGATGTCCGTGTTCAATGGGTTAGAGGACCTTATTCGAGGCCTTTTTTCAAGTTTTGACTCCGAGCTTCAAGTGACGCCAGTTGCTGGAAAGAGTTTTGTGGCAACTGAGGATTGGTTAAATGGCATCCGAGAAGTGGAAGGGGTGGAGGTCATTACCGAAGTGATCGAAGACAATGCCCTCCTAGAATACCGAGGCAACCAACACATCGCCCGAGTTAAGGGAGTTTCCGACAATTACTTTGACCACGAGCGCTTCTCAAAGGGATATTTTTGGGGTGATACCACCTTGGGAACAGCCACACGACCCGGAGCTATCCTTGGTCGAGGGGTAGCTTTTGCGCTTTCTGTCAACCTAGACGACATCAATTCCGTCCTCCAAATCTACTACCCTAAAGCACCAAAATCTGCGGCTTCTCTAGACCCAAACCAGCTGTATACTGCAGGACAGGTGGAGCCACGAGGATTTTTCAGTATAGAGCAGGGAGTGGATAACGAATACATCCTTGTCCCGCTTGATTTTTTTAAGGACTTGCTCGGCTATGGCCAAAAGCGAACTGCCTTAGAGCTTAAGGTCGCTTCGGGGCATTCAATTTCAGGTGTGCAGCAAGCCGTACAAGCGCATTTGGGAGCTGAGTTTGCCGTAAAAAATGCCGATGAACAGCATGCAACGCTGATTCGTACCGTGAAGCTAGAGAAGCTTGTGGTGTTTTTGACGCTTACCTTCATCCTTGCTTTGGCCTCCTTTAACATTTTCTTTTCCTTAAGTATGCTGGCTATTGAAAAGAAAAAGGACCTTGCAGTTTTGAAATCCATGGGGGCAAAAAACTCCTTGATCCGAGGGATATTCCTGAAGCAAGGGGCCTTGATTGCCTTTTCTGGAGCTATTTTGGGCTTGATTTTGGGCCTACTTCTGGTAGGGGCACAGGAAAAATTCGGGTTGATCTCCTTGGGCATTTCTTCCGGAGTGGTGGATGCCTATCCCGTGCGAATTCATTGGCCGGACTTGGGGTGGATTAGTTTGGCAGTGGTAACGATCACCCTCCTAGCTTCCTGGAGGCCGGCATGGATTGCAGCTCAGGTAAATCCCATTGACGAGCTTTAATCCTTCGCTTGGTTCTTTTTCAGGTACTCTGTTCCTTCTTTTTTCTTTTTTGTAGTAATATGGCTTTATGAATAAATCTAGTTTCGATGTCGTTGTTGTAGGTTTGGGTGCAGTAGGGAGTGCAACCTTGTACCAGCTGAGCAAGCGAGGAATAAATTCCTTGGGAATAGATCAGTTTGAACCACCACATACCCTAGGTTCGAGCCATGGAGAAACGCGCATTACTCGACTGGCAGTAGGCGAAGGAGAGGAGTATGTGGCCCTAGCCAAGCGTTCGCATGAGATTTGGGCCGAATTGGAAGCGATCTCTGGTCAGAAGATACGAACAAAAACGGGGGGAATTCTTTTAGATTCAGGCTTGGACCCCTGGTCCAAACATGGAGTCGAAGGCTTTTGGGAGCGTACCCTTCGCTATGCTCAAAATCAGGAAATTTCACATCGAGTTTTATCCCATCAAGAGTTTAAAGAAAGCTATCCACCCTTTCTGCTGCCTCCCTCAGGGAAGATTTATTGGGAAGAAGAGGCAGGTTACCTCTTCCCAGAAGTAGCGATACAGACCCAACTGGACCTTGCCCAAAAACAAGGAGCTACCGTTTGGACCTCATCTAAAGTTACGTCCATTCAAGCTCAGGGTGAGTATTTTCAAATTCAAGTGGAGGGAAAAGAAATTCTAGCCAAACAGGTAGTGCTCTGTGCGGGAGGATGGGTGAAGGATTTTTTACCGATCCCCACCCAAAAGAAATTGAAGATTTGCCGCCAAGTCTTGTACTGGATAGCGGTAGAAGAGAGCCACCCCGATTGGCAGCAGTATCCGATTTGGATGTGGGGTTATGGTCCTGCGCCAGAGGATTTTATTTATGGTTTTCCTTCTCTGGACGGGAAGTGCATCAAAATGGCTTCCGAATCCTTTGTAGAAGTAGCGCATCCGGATCAGTTGAACCGGGAAGTATCGGAGGAGGAACAGGAAATTTTTTGGAATACCAAGGTGGAGGGAAAATTGACGGGATTGAAAAAACAGTTCCTCAAGACTTCGGTCTGTTTCTACACGGTTACTGATGATTCTCAATTTCTTATTGAAGCCATGGCTGGGGATCAAAATTTTCTCTGGGTGTCTGCCTGTTCGGGTCATGGGTTCAAACATTCCGCAGCTTTGGGGGAGGACTTGGTCAAAAGGCTAGGACATTGACGAGTGAAAGGGGATTCCTTTTCACTTTTGTAGTCAAATCCGCCTTGAAACCTGTATTTTTGTGGCCTGAATAGCAACCTATACCTATGGCAAAGCAACGAGGGACTGCACTAGAGCCCGAAGAAAAAAGAAGGATCAACAAGCAGAATCTAAGCAAGTTGAACCAGATTTTTCAGTTTCTGATTCCCTACAAAGGGGCGTTTTTAGCAGGACTAGTTTTTCTGTTGTTTTCCTCCCTCACCTTATTAAGTTTTCCGTATGTAGCCGGAAAATTAATTGATACTGCCCAAGGATCCGTTTGGATTTTTTCAGATATCAACCACATTGCCTTGCTACTGCTAGGCATCTTGGCCTTGCAAAGTGTTTTCTCCTTTTTTCGAGTTTGGCTGTTTGCCCTGGTTTCTGAAAAGGCCATGCGCGATATTCGTCTTGCGGTCTATGGGCGACTCGTGCGTTTGCCGATCCCGTTTTTTGATAAGCGCCGAACTGGTGAACTTATCAGTCGCATTACTTCAGATGTAGGCTTACTTCAAGACACCTTTTCCACGACGCTTGCAGAACTTTTTCGCCAGGTAGTGACTTTGGTGGCGGGGGTTGCCTTTCTCTTATTCAACACCCCCAAGCTGACTGTTTTCATGTTGGCTACCTTTCCGGTGCTCGTGCTGTTTGCCTTAATTTTTGGAAAGTTTATCCGAAGGCTGTCTAAGAAAACGCAAGACGAGCTTGCCGCTGCCAATGTTATTGTCGAGGAGACGCTGCAGTCCATCAGCACGGTCAAATCTTTTGTAGGGGAAGCCTACGAGGTAAATCGCTATGGTAAAGGCTTGGAAAAAGTAGTTCGTGTAGCACTTGAGGCAGCAAAATACCGAGGCGCATTCATTTCCTTTATCATTTTTGCCCTTTTTGGAGGGATTGTAGGCGTGATGTGGTATGGCGCAAGTCTGGTCGCTTCTGGGGAGATGAGCGTTGGGGAACTGGTTTCCTTTGTGCTCTACACCACCTTTATCGGGGGATCGATTGCGGGATTGGGCGATATTTACAGCCAGTTGCAGAAGGCGATCGGAAGTTCTGAGCGTGTAGTGGAGCTATTGGCAGAGGAGGAAGAGGCAGGGAGTGGAGCGCAGATGGCTGCGATTAAAGGAACCATCGAATTTGATGAGGTAGGCTTTCATTACCCCACGCGTACCGAGGTGGAGGTATTAAAGGGAGTGTCCTTCCAGGTTCAATCTGGTGAGAAAGTTGCTCTGGTAGGACCTTCAGGTGCTGGAAAATCAACCATTATTCATCTATTGCTTCGGTTTTACGAAGTTACTACAGGCCAAATCCGGATTGATGGGGAGCCGATTACGCATTGGGACTTGGCTTCTTTGCGAAGTAAAATAGGAATCGTTCCCCAAGAAGTACTCTTGTTTGGAGGCAGTATCCGAGAAAATATTGGCTATGCCAAACCTACTGCTACGGAAGAAGAGATCATCCTTGCTGCAAAAAAAGCAAATGCCTGGCAGTTTATCTCCCAGTTTCCTGAGGGCTTGGATACCTTGGTTGGAGAGCGTGGGATCAAACTTTCCGGAGGGCAGCGGCAGCGAGTAGCCATTGCAAGGGCAATCCTAAAAGATCCGGCTATTTTGATTTTGGATGAGGCTACGTCCTCCTTGGATGCAGAATCAGAGGCTTTGGTGCAAGAGGCTCTCAATGAATTGATGAAGGGCAGAACCACACTTATCATTGCACACCGACTAGCTACCATCCGAAAAGTGGATCGAATCTATGTGTTGACAGATGGGAAGATTGTAGAGCAGGGAAGCCATCAAGAGCTAGTGCAAGACGCTTCCGGCATTTATGCAAATCTTGTTCGCCTGCAGTTCGCGGATTAACCTAGGTTGTGAGCTGTAATGGATTTGGTAAGCCCAAGGACTTTCTCCTTGAGGAGGGATGCCCCGGGAAATAAGGCTTTCATTTCTTGAGCGTTGAGGAGCCGAATTTCTTCTATGTATTGCTTTGCATCAGCCGAGTTCCATTTTTTCAAGCGGCTGAACTTCGTTTGGGTCAAAACAAGGTGTAGGAAAGCCTTAGGATAATACTGCGCAAAGGGCAAGGCATAATGTGCTTCTATTGGAAAATAAACATTGGGGGTTTGAACGAAATAACTTTTACCCACGCGGAGAATCTCTGAAGCCATCTTTTGTTGCTGCTCTAGCGTATACAAATGCTCAATGACCGAATTTGAAAAAACTAAATCAAAGCTACCCTTTTCAAATTCGCGCATATCCGTGGCATCGCCTTGGACGGCATGAATAGCCGGATGACTAGTTTTCACAGGGTAGAGGTTGAGTAAAGTAATGCGTAGGCCAGGATGAGAAAGTAGGGCACTGTGTTGCCAAAAATAACTCGTGCCTCCCACGTCCAAAATTTCAATTTTTTCAAGTCCTGAAAAGCGAGAAAAAAATAGTTTTTCGAATTCCTGAAGCCTTTTTGCTCGAAATTTGTAACCTAAAGATTTGGGATTATCAGAGGAGGCTAAAAAATTAAACAGAGAGGACATGTACTTTTTGTTCCTTGAAAGGTTAGAAATTTATCCAAAAGTAATAAGCCTTGAGAATTTCTTTCTTAATTTTACAAAGTTTCCTTCCTCAACTCTAATTTTTGTCAATTTTTTAGACAAAAGGTGGATGTACTAGTTTTAATTTTTATGAAGAGAAGATTTGATACGTATTTTCCTTGGCTGTTTACGGCCAGTGATTTTTTTGCATGCCTACTTTCCTTGTTGGTAGCTAACTTTTTTTTACAACGCTTTCATGTATTGGGGGAAACTGAATATTCAGCGTACCTGCCCTTGGCTCTGCTCTGGATATTAATTTCCATCCTTCGAAAAGATTACAAGATTGGCAGAACTGAGGAGTATGATGATACCTTAAGCAGGTTTTCAGTTACACTTCTTTGGTTTTTGGGTGCTACGGCCATTCTTTGGACGCCTCTTCAAGTTGGAAATTATCGCTGGATTCAAATTGGTTCCTTAGGAGTTACCCTCGGCTTCCTGATGGGATTTTTCAGGGTTGGCGTACAACTGATTCTTAAAAGATACCGGGCATTGGGGAATAATTTCCAAAATGCAATCATTGTAGGCAAGGGTGCCACTAGTCCAAAATTGGTGGATGTCCTTCGAATCCGTAAGGATTTTGGCATCAATTTTCTTGGATATTTTGACGATCAATCTGATTGTGAACAAACTCGCGGGGAAATTGGAGACTTATTTGAGGTAGCGCCAAAGATGAATCTTGATTTAATCTACATCCATGAAAAGCTGGATGCTAGCCTAGTAAAGCGCGTGATTGATTTTGCTGACGAAAATTACATCAAGGTTAAAATGATTCCTGGGCAGAGTCTTCAGCTGGAAAAAAATCTATCCTTCTCTCGTTATGGAGATTTCTTTGTCATCAATGTCAATGAAACCCCATTGGATCATCCTTTGAATAGCTTTGCAAAACGGATTTTTGACCTTGCATTTGCCAGCTTTGTAACCGTATTTATCCTTTCTTGGCTTATTCCTTTGGTAGGATTATTGATCAAGTTGGAATCCAGAGGGCCTATATTTTTTATTCAGGAGCGAAATGGTTTAAACAATAAGGTTTTTAGTTGCCTGAAGTTTCGTTCCATGACACCAAATGATTATGCTGACTCGCATCAGGCCATAAAGAACGATCCGCGGGTAACAGCGATAGGTGCATTTCTTCGAAAGACTTCTTTGGATGAGATGCCACAGTTTTTGAATGTGCTGATGGGAAGTATGTCGATCGTGGGTCCTAGACCGCATACTTTACCGATGAATGACACCTTTAGAACCCAAATTGACCGCTACAATTCTCGTCATAAAATTAAACCAGGGATTACGGGCTTGGCTCAGGTCAGAGGGTACCGAGGAGAAATCGAAAATTCCTTCCAAATACGGTCTAGAGTCCGGTTGGATTATTTCTACATCAACAATTGGTCTTTTCTTCTAGACATGGAGATCATGGTCAAAACCGTTTACGAGTTGTTATTCAATCGTGAAAATGCCTATTGATTTGGCGGACACTTGTCGCTATTGTCATTCAACTCAGGGAACAAATTTTTTAGCTACAGAGCGCATGCTCGGAATGGGAGGAGAGTTTACCTATACTTCTTGCACTTCTTGTGGTTCACTCCAACTTTCGTCTAACCCCGAAGATTTGGGCCCCTACTATCCTAGCGATTATTATTCCTTCAGCTCCCTTCATTCCTCTGGCTTTCTTCGAAACCTGCTTAAAAAGATTCGTATTCGAGCGTATTTCGCTACGGGATTGAACCTCTTTTTACCACCCTTTGGGGGTTCTTGGCTCAAAAAACTCAGCCCTAAGTTTACAGACCGCATTGCAGATGTAGGCTGCGGCAATGGGCAGTTATTGTATGAACTGCATGTTTCCGGATTTGAGGATTTGCATGGGTTTGACCCCTTTTTGGAGAAAGAAAGCCAGTTAGGCGCTGGCCTAAAGCTCTGGAATAAAGAGTTTGGCCAAACCGATCTCTACTTTGATGTAGTCATGTTGCATCATTCATTCGAACACATGGCAGATCCTGAACAGGTAGTAAAGACTTGTTTTGATCGATTAAATCCTGGAGGTACGCTCTTGGTGCGCTGCCCTGTTTCGGATGCGAAAGTTTGGAAAGAAAAGCAATCGCTATGGGTTCAGTTGGATGCGCCTAGGCATTTGACAATTCCAAGTACCCAAGGTTTCGTTGCTGTAGCACAACGTTGTGGCTTTGAGGTTCAAGAAGTTGTATTTGACTCTACGGCTTTCCAGTTTTGGGGTACAGCGCTTTATGAGCAGGGAGAGAAGCTGGACAGCGAAAAAGTTAACACCTTGTTTTCTGAAAAGCAGCTGGTAGAATGGGAGCAAAAAGCCATTCAATACAATCAGGAAGGTGTTGGAGACCAGGCCTGTTTCTTTTGCGTCAAGCCTGGAAAAAAAGTTGAGGCATGAAAGGAATGGGCAAGTACTTTATCGGCCTCCTTCCTCCGCCAGCACTAGAGACCAGCCTTCACCAAGTTAAAGCAGATTTAAAAGCGCATTTTGAAGTAAAATATGCACTCCAATCCCCTGCTCACCTTACCTTGAAGATGCCTTTTCGGTACAAGGAGGCAAAAGAACAGGAGCTAGTAATTCGAATCACCAGTTTGCTAGAGGGGCAACAATCATTTTCCCTCCAGCTCAAAGGGATAGGACACTTCGGAAGGAGAAATATCCACCATCAGGTTGCACCCTCTAGCCCCCTGCTCGAACTCCAAACCAAATTGCGAGGGTTTTGTAAACGATTCTTGCATCTGGTAGAGGAGCTCAGCGACCGCAACTTTCAACCGCATATTACCTTGGCTTACAAAGACTTGAAAGCAGAACATTTTGAAGAGGTGCTGGCATTTGCAAAGAAAAATGCAATTCAGTCTGATTTTTTGGTGGATAGGGCCTATTTATTAAAAAATGTGGAGGGCCGATGGAAGGTTGTCGCTCCGCTAATTTTTGGCAATAGGGTAGAAATTCCACAACCTACTTCAAAAGGTGAAATTTTGTAGTAGCTAATCTTTCAGATTATAAACAATTTACCCTGAATTGAGGATTTAACTACACCACGATACACCCATGAAAAAAGCGCTAGTAGTTGGTTCGGGCATTGCAGGCATAGCATCCTCCATAAGGTTGGCGGTGAAAGGGTATGATGTAGAGGTATATGAAGCGAATGCCTATCCCGGTGGAAAGCTTACTGCTATACAGGGGAAGGGCTATCGTTTTGATGCTGGCCCCTCCTTATTTACGTTGCCCGAGCAAGTCGAAGAATTATTTTTTCTGGCAGGAAAGAACCCGGCCGACCATTTTGAATACGATCGCCTGGAAGTGGTGTGCCATTATTTTTGGGAAGATGGCAAGAAAGTCAAAGCTTGGGCCGATCCCGAGCGCTTTGCGAGTGAAGTAGCGACGGAGCTGGGGGTTTCTGAACAAGGAATCAAGGAGGTATTGAAGCGTTCTGCTTTTATATATGCCCATCTCTCCCCCCTATTTATGCACCGCTCCTTGCACAAGTTGAGCACTTGGATAGGACCACAAGCGCTCAAGGCCTACATGAATTTGGGAAAGCTCGGGCTTTTTTCGACCATGAATGCCTTCAATAAGCGGATTTTGAAGGACCCCAAGCTGGTGCAGCTCTTCAATAGATATGCCACCTACAACGGTTCCGACCCCTACCAGACTCCGGCAACTTTGACCATTATTCCCCACCTCGAGTTTAACCTAGGGGCCTATTTCCCGAAGCAGGGCATGCATGACATCAGCATGAGCTTGTACAAGTTGGCCTTGTCCTTGGGCGTTCGCTACCATTTCAATGCACCGGTAGAAGAAATTCTCGTCGAAAATCAGCGGGCCTGCGGACTTCGAGTTCAGGGACAAGTAGTCAGTGGAGATCTTGTGGTGAACAACATGGATATGGTCAATGCCTACAAGACCATTCTTAAAAAGCAGGTGCAGCCCAAAAAACTGTTGGAGCAACCGAAGTCAAGTTCAGCGCTGATCTTCTATTGGGGAATAAGGCAAGTATTTGACGAAATTGGCATGCACAACATCTTTTTCTCGGAGGATTACGAGCAGGAGTTTGAGCACCTATTTAAGAAGGGGACCATTTATGAGGATCCGACGGTGTACATCAACTGCACTTCAGTATGCAAGCTAGACGATGCACCTGTAGGGTCGATGAATTGGTTTACCATGATCAATGTACCCAACAATCAAGGCCAAGATTGGGATCAGCTGATTGCCAAGGCAAGGAAGGATATCCTTGCGAAACTGAGCCGTCTCTTGCATGCAGATATTGAACAATTGATCGATTTCGAGGAAATTTTAGACCCCAGAACCATTGAATCCAAAACTTCTTCTGCGCAGGGAGCCTTGTACGGCAATAGTTCGAATACCCGATTTGCTGCGTTTTTGCGACATCCCAACTTTTCTAGCCAACTGAAGGACTTATACTTCTGTGGAGGTTCAGTGCATCCTGGGGGAGGAATTCCTCTGGCGTTGCTCTCTGCAAAAATTATGTCCGAGGACATACCCGACCTAAAAAAATAACCTTGGATCATAAGCAAAAAAAGCGGCCCATTGCATTGCAACAGGCCGCTTTTTTAAGTTTAGGAAGGGAGTATTAAAGCACTCGCTCGTATTGGTTGAAGAAGAAACTACCTTCAATGGCTGCATTTTCATCCGAGTCAGAACCGTGAACGGCGTTGGCTTCAATGGATTTAGCAAATATTTTACGGATGGTTCCCTCTGCTGCGTTTGCAGGGTTGGTCGCGCCAATTAGGTTGCGGAAATCTTCTACTGCATTATCTTTTTCTAGAATAGCAGCGATAATTGCTCCAGAAGACATGTAGTTGCAAAGGTCCTTGTAGAAAGGTCTTTCGCTATGTACCTCATAAAATTTTCCAGCCAATGCTGGGCTGAGTCGGGTAGCCTTTAAAGCAACGATTTTAAAACCTGCTGCTTCAATCATTTTTAAGATTGCACCTGCATTGCCTGCTTCGAAAGCATCTGGCTTAATCATGGTGAATGTTCTGGTTCCTGCCATGGGATTTGGAGTTTCATT
Source organism: Algoriphagus sp. (assembly GCA_044353615.1). Taxonomy (GTDB): domain Bacteria; phylum Bacteroidota; class Bacteroidia; order Cytophagales; family Cyclobacteriaceae; genus Algoriphagus. The sequence continues at coordinate 40,748 of JBILBQ010000002.1, forward strand.
GGTTTATTTCGGCTGCAAAATTAGCGCTTTTTGGTTCATAATTAACTAGGCGCAATAGAATTCTGAGGTAGTTGCTTCAGTATCAATAAATTTCATGCTTTGGGAATTGTTTAAAATTTACTGACCTTTGCTGGCTCTGGAGCCAAGAGTGCGGCTGAATCGAATTAATGGAAGCTTTAGGTACGCTTATTCAAAAACTTTCCTCCCCTAGGAAAATCGTCATTACCACTCATGTGAAGCCTGATGCAGATGCCTTGGGGTCTTCTTTGGGTCTATCCAACTACCTAATCAAGAAAGGGCACGAGGTTACCGTCATCACGCCCTCTGACTATCCTTATTTTTTGACTTGGATGAAAGGCAATGATCAAGTCTTGGACTTCTCCAAGGATGGAGACCATAAGAAAGCCTTAGGGAAGTTGGAAAAGGCGGAGTTGATCTTCTGTCTTGATTTTTCTGTTCTGAATCGGGTCAATGAATTGGGAGAATTGATCCGTCAGTCTAAGGCCTTTGTTGTAAATATCGATCACCACCAGGACCCAGAAGATTTTGCACAGTTTAGGCTGTGGAGCACTGCAGCAGCAGCTACTTGTGAGTTAGTGTATGAATTGATTGTGGAGCTTGGAGACAAAAACCTGATTGATAAGCACATTGCTGCTTGTCTTTATGCTGGGATCATGACCGATACAGGAGGATTTCGTCATCCTAATACCACCAAAAATGTCCACTTAGTGGTTGCCGAACTGTTGGAGGCTGGAGCAAATGCGACAGCGATTGCCAACCTGATTTACGACTCCAATTCTTTAAATAGGCTCAAATTCATTGGCTTTGCACTCACAAAACGCTTGGTAGTGCGGGAAGATTTGCATTTGGCTTACTTTAAAATAAGTAAAAAAGATCTTAAAAAATATCAAAGCCAGACTGGAGACACAGAAGGTTTGGTGAATTATGCCTTATCTTTGGATGGAGTGAAGTTAGCAGCTTTATTTTCTGAACGAGAAGATGGCGTAAAAATCTCCTTTCGTTCAAGTGTTGATGTAGCAGTGAATAAGTTTGCGGCTGCACATTTTGGAGGAGGAGGTCATAAAAATGCAGCCGGAGGGAAATCTTCTTCTAGCTTGAAAAAAACAGTTGCACGATTTGAGTCCCTTGTTCAAGAGCACCAAGAAGACCTTTTTGATTCCAAAGAAGTACCTACACTATAACCCCAATCTTAAAATTTGAAATTCACCTATCCTTTTATGAAAAATTACAAATCCCTTGTTCTCATTCTTGCCCTAATCATTGGGTTAGGCACTCTTTCTTCTTGCAAAAAAACTAAAGTTACAGAGAAGGATGCCATCGAATTTACCTACGTAGAAGAAGGCAAAGAGAAGCCTGCCAATGGTGAATTTCTATTGTATAATTTAGAGATTTTGACCCAGAGTGACTCAGTAATCTACAGTACCTTGACCCAGCCATTTCCAGGCTATTTAATGGCAAATGACACCATTAAGGCTCAGAACGGTATGGACGAGATCTTTTTGGCACTTAGAAAAGGAGATTCAATCACCTTTGAGGCTACAGCCAAAGTTATTTTCAGTGGCAATCAACCTGCTCCAATTAAAGAAGATGACCTTATCAAAGTTCGATTGGGTGCGTACGATGTAAAAACGGAAGCAGACATGCAGGCTTTCTATGAAGAGGCGATGGCGAAAGAGCAAGAAAAAGCAGCCGAGCGTGCCAAGACTCTTTTGGTAGAGGAAGCAAAAACCATCGAAGCCTATATTTCCAAGAACAATTTGAAGGCACAAAAAACTGAAAGTGGACTTTACTATGTAATTGAAAAGGAGGGAACTGGTGAGGCAACCACTCCAGGTACTACCTTATCTGTGAATTATGCGGGTTACCTGATTACCGGTGCCTTGTTTGATACTTCCTACCCAGATCTTGCCAAAGCAAACAACATGTTTAGCGAAGAGCGTCCTTACGAGCCGCTACCAGTGAATGTAGGCATGGGTCAAGTAATCCCAGGATGGGATGAGGGATTGATGCTATTGAAGAAAGGATCTAAAGCTAAATTAATTATTCCTTCTCCACTTGGTTATGGTGAAAGTGGCGCTGGGGCAATGATTCCAGCCAACTCTATCCTTGTATTTGACGTAGAAGTAACCGACTCTAAGAAATAAGTCGTAAAATTTTAATTCAAATCACCCAGAACCTATGAAATCCAGACTATTTGCCGCATTGGCTTTGTTTATCGGAGCACTTTCTTTGATTTCCTGTGTGGATTCTGATGAAACTCAAGAGGCGATCATCGAAAGGGATAAGTTAGCCATTGAAAAATTTCTTCAGGAGAACCCCATTGCCAGCGTTAAGGAATACAGTGAGCCAATTGAAGGAATTTATATGTTCTGGCAAGTTTCTACCAAACCAGAGCGGAACAGTATATTGCGTGGAGATACCGTTACGGTCAACTATGTGGGCAGGACGCTCGACAAAAAGATTTTCGATACCTCTGTCGAGCAGGTAGCAAAGGACAATGGAATTTTCAGTGCTGGAAGAAAATACCAACCTCTTCGTTTTGCTATTGGCTATGGATTGACCATTCCTGGATTTGAATTTGCGATTTCCATGATGCACCCAGGAGAAAAGGCTACGGTGATTTTTCCTTCTCGTCTTGGGTATGGAACTCAAGCAAGCGGAGGTATACCGGCAAACTCTCCTTTGATCTTTGAACTTGATCTTGTACAGGTCAAAAAAGGCCCGAATTTAAATCCATGATGCGAACTATTGTTTTACTCTTAATTCTTGCTTCTGTTGGGTTCAGTGCTTGTGAGACCACCAGTCCATTTAATCAGGGTCCTATCTATGATTTTGAAGGGAACCTAGCTACAGATCGCAAGAAAATTGCTGCATACCTAGATACTGCTAAAATTGATAGTATTTACCGCATCCATGATCCGAGTGGCGTGGTGGTGATTGTTCAAAAGGAGGGAAAGGGATCTCGTCCAACAAGCAACACCGTGGTTTATACCGATTACATTGGGAAGTTGATGACTACGGGAACAGTCTTTGACACTTCTTACGAAGACATCGCCCGGCTTAAAAACATATTTGTAGAGGGTAGAGTCTATGCCCCAATTAGTTTTGTAATTGGAGGTGCCACGGTAATCACGGGGTGGGATTATGGATTCAGACGCCTTCGACCTGCCTCAAAGGCAACAATCATTATTCCTTCGCCTTATGGCTACAGCAATCAAAAAAACAACGATAAAATCCCAGAGAATTCGGTCTTGATCTTTCAAGTGGATTTCTTAGGAATCGATTAATAAAGGGGCGTTGAGCCCCTTTTTTTGTTTGGGCAATCCCCATCCTTTTTTCGAGGGGTAGGAGGCCTTAGGCTCCAAAATTCTTTCTAACTTGTCCCTGCAATGCCCCATAAGGAATGAATGCGGGCGAATTTGCCAGAACCAACAACCCAAATGACTTACTTTTTATGAAAATTGGAATCATCCGTGAAGGGAAAATCCCTGCGGATCAACGCACGCCATTTACCCCAGAGATTCTTCATGAAATTCAAAAGAGGGTTGGTGATAGCTTGTCCATTTGTGTAGAAAAGAGCGCGTTCCGCTGCTACACAGATGAGGAGTACCAAGAGCAAGGAATTGAGGTGGTCAGTGACCTATCTAAAGCGGACATTCTATTTGGTGTTAAGGAAGTGCCGATTGCCCAATTGATTCCTGAAAAGACTTATTTTTTCTTTTCGCATACGATCAAGAAGCAACCACGAAACAAAACCTTACTGCAAGCCATCTTGGCGAAGTCCATCCGCCTGATAGACTATGAGCTATTGAAAAATCCAGCCGGAGAGCGCGTAGTTGCCTTTGGGCGATGGGCGGGTGTTGTGGGGGCTTACAATGCTTTTTGGACCTATGGAAAGAAGACGGGTCTTTTTGAATTACGGAGAGCTTCAGCTTGTAAGGATCTGGAAGATCTAAAAGTAGAGTTGACGAAGGTGGTCCTTCCTCCAATCAAAATTACAGTAACTGGTAGCGGAAGAGTAGGAAAAGGGGCTTTAGAAATCTTAGAAATTTTGGGAATTCGGGAAGTGGAACCTCAGGACTTTCTTCGAAATGACTTCAATGAACCAGTTTTTACTTGCCTTTCCACTGCCGACTATTTGCGGAGGATCTCCGATGGGGGTTATGAGCAAGCCCATTTTTATGCCAATCCAGAAGCCTATGAAAGTCAATTTATGCCTTTTGCGGAAGTTGCTGAAATTTTAATTGCTGCAGCCTATTGGGACCCTAAAGCGCCTCGGTTATTTGAGTTAGAAGCCATTCGATCTCCTAATTTTTCAATTTCCGTAATTGCTGACATTACCTGTGATATCGATGGATCGATTCCCACTACGCATCGGGCTTCTACGATTTTAGCTCCCGTATATGATGTGGACCGAAACACCTATCAAGAGCTCCCTCCATTTGCAAGTCAGCACAGTATTTCCGTGATGGCAATTGATAATTTACCATGCGAACTTCCACGAGAATCTTCGGCTGAGTTTTCCAGACAGCTTCGAGAATGGGTTGTCCCAGAATTGGGAAACCCTAAGTCACCAATTTTGGAAAAGGCCACCATTGCTAGAGATGGGAATTTGACTTTGGATTTTATGTATTTGAGTGATTATGTAAGCAAGACCCCCTGATCCATAGCAATGAAACTAAATCGGTACCTTGAATCCACCTTGCTTAAGCCAACCGTTACGGAAGGGGAAATTGACCTTTTGATCGCTGAGGCGATTGATGCCCAATTTATTGGCGTATGCGTACCTCCTTTCTGGGTAAAAAAAGTGAAGCGAGAGCTGCAAGAAGAGGACATACAGGTGGTGACGGTGATTGGCTTTCCTTTTGGTTATGAAGCTACCGAAACAAAGGTAGCAGAAGCAAAGACTGCGATTCAAAACGGTGCAGACGAGTTGGATGTGGTCTGGTCTCAAACCGCTTTTCATTCGGGAATGACCTGGCCCAAAATAGAATTAGCGCAGTTGGCCAAGGTTTGTCATGAATCGGAAAGGATCCTTAAAGTGATTATTGAAACCGCCTATTTGAGTCCTGCACAAATTCGAGAGGCTTGCTTGATTTGCCAAGATGCAGGAGCAGATTTTGTCAAAACTTCTACAGGCTATGCCCCATACGGAGCGAGGGTGGAGGACATCAGTTTGATGCGGGAGGTATTGCCTTCTACGATTGGGATTAAAGCAAGTGGAGGAATCAAAACGCTCGAACAAGCTTTGGCCCTGATTCAGGCAGGGGCTGATCGATTAGGCACAAGCTCTGCCAAATCCTTGATGGATGAATGGAGAAAGGGAAATGCTTAATTGGTGGTAAAGTATATCAGCAGAAAGGGAATGACAAAAAAGGTCAGAAGGATATAGGCAAATCCGACTACGCGATATTTTACCGACATTTTCCCCATGTAATTGGAAAGCCATACTGGAATTTTTCGAATGCTCGCAAAGGGCAAAAATATCAGTGCCCCAAAACTATTGAAAAGGACATGGACCAAGGCCAAGGCAATTGCGGCTTCAGGTTTGTAGATCGAGGCGATTACTGCCGTGATCGTGGTGCCAATATTTGCCCCAATGATAAAGGGGAAAGCCTTTGCTAGCGTCACTTTTTTGCTAGCTACCAAAGGCACGATTAAGGAGGTAGTCACAGTACTGGACTGTACCGCAGCAGTAAAAAAAGTGCCATAAAAAAAGGCTAGACCGGTTTTTTGGAAGATAACCTTGTTGACCTCTTCAAACGAATCTTTAACAAAGGTTTTGTACATGGCCGTAGAGAGGACTTTTATTGCAAAAAATACCAGTGCTATAGACAGGATTACAGTGACTAGGGTGGAGTCTATTTGGCTATCTATCCATTCGGAGAGTGACCTGGTGAATATCCTATTGTACACAATTGGCCCTTCAAAGGAATTGTCAGCAGCAACCCAGTCGGCAATGTGGGCCGCCATTTTGGAGAGAAATCCAAAATAAATTTCCAATGGTAAAAGTAGGATTACAGTAAGCATGTTAAAAAAATCATGAGAAATACCTGCAGAAAGCGCCCTACGAAATTCTTTTTTATCCATAAGGTAGGATAAGGACACCAAAGTAGAAGTAAGTGTGGTACCAATGTTGGCGCCAAGGACGATAGGCACGGCTTGCTGGAGTGTAAGGTTGCCTGAAGCTACGATGGCCACCAAGCTGGCTGTCACAGTGGAGCTACTCTGGATAAGAGCAGTCAATAGCAGGCCAATAAATAGGCTGATAAATGGATTTTTTGTTGCCTGTAAAATTTCCAGCGCCAGTCCACTGTTGACTTTTCCTATTGCTACAGTGAGCAGATCAATAGCAAAAATAAAGAGTAGAAGGGATAGGAAAACCCAGCCATAATTTAAAAGCTTACGTTTGGCGGGTTGATTATGCTTTTCCAAGCTTTCCATTTTAATTGCGATAAGGACCCGAAAGGAAAAAGGTCGTGGATACCTGAACCCTTTCAACCTTAAAATTTCAAAGAATACTCATCACAAAAATTGACATTTTTTCGCTAAAGTCAATTCAGTAACTCTGCTTCTCGGTTATTTTTTTCTTCTTTAACAATTTAATAATACAGGTTGCCGAATATCTTATCTATTTTTGAAGCCAAGACCTACGCCCCATCTCATGGCCAAGCAAAAGCCGATTGATCAGAACATAAATCAAGATTCGCTTTCCCAAAAGACCTTGTGGATTTTTGATTTTGCTAAGAACGAACGCCCTTTTTTGATTTTCATCTTGGTCCTCGTTTCCATAGCAGGGTTTATCACAGAATATACCTATGCGGCCATGTGGTTTGGATTTGCACTCGCTGCCTATTCGGCCATTGCCAATGATAGTATCCAGACTATAGGGACATTTATCGTTTCCAATCAAAAGATTAAATGGTACTGGTTGTGGATTTTTATTGGATTGATCTGGGTGGCCACGATTACCTACAGTTGGTTTGTCTATAATGGTGACGTAACCTTCAAACTTCTCAGTACCCCAGGATTAGAAAAAGCACCCGAAAGTTTTGTCTTTCTACAGCTAGCAGCCCCAATTGTCTTGCTGATCATGACCCGAATGAGGTGGCCTGTATCTACCACCTTTTTGTTACTCAACGTATTTACATACAAGGCAGGAACCATTGTTTCCGTCATGAGCAAAAGTTTTTTAGGCTACGTTTTGGCCTTTGTTTTATCCATCCTTGTTTGGTTTATTTTAGAGCGATTTGTAAAGGATTACCTCAAAGGGAAAGCAAAACCCTATTGGATGGTCTTGCAATGGATTACTTCAGGAACACTTTGGGCAGTTTGGATTATGCAGGATGCAGCCAATATTGCTGTGTTTTTACCCCGTCAGTTAAATGTTGTTGAATTTATCGTTTATACAGGAGTTGTATTCTTTGGGTTAGGGATCATCTTTTTTCTGAAAGGGGATAAAATCCAAGACATTATCAATGAAAAAACAAATGTTTCTGACGTCCGTGCCGCTACCTTGGTGGATTTGGTTTACGCAGTCATCTTGTTTTACTTCAAAATATACAGTAACGTTCCCATGAGTACCACTTGGGTGTTTATTGGGTTGTTGGCAGGACGTGAGTTTGCGATTGCATTGGGCAAGCATGGAAAAGCAAAAAGTAGAGGTGCTTGGCTAGAACGAGCCTTCCGATTGGCCAAAAAGGACATGTGGAAAGCCATGGCAGGATTGATTGTTTCGTTGATTTTGGCGGTAGTGATCAACAAAGGGGTTCGCGAAGAAATTTTTGCCCTCTTTAATTTCTAATGCTTTTGGAAATTTTCTCCCACGAGTACTTCATGAACGAAGCCTTCAAGCAAGCTAAACTTGCGTTCGAAGAGGGTGAAGTGCCCGTAGGAGCAATTGTTGTTTCAAAAAATAAAGTGATTGCTCGAGCCTACAATCAAACTGAAAAACTGACTGATGTAACGGCTCATGCAGAGGTATTGGCAATCACTGCCGCTGCCAACTACCTCGGTGCAAAATACCTCAACGAATGCCGCTTGTACGTTACACTGGAGCCTTGCCCCATGTGTGCAGGGGCACTCTACTGGGCACAACTAGGGGAACTTTACCTTGGAGCCAAGGACCCCAAACGTGGCTTTAGACAGTGCAACCCATCCATGCTTCATCCCAAGACCAAGGTGACCGAAGGCCTGATGGAGAAGGAATCCGAACAACTCCTCCTTGATTTTTTTCAAGGCCTTCGAAAAAAGTCTTTTTGAAAGACGAGAACTTTTTGTGAAAAAAGGGGGTTTAATGAGCACAACACCAAATAAAGTATAACTACATTTATCACTAACCTTTTTATTTATGGCTTTTCAACTCCCTTCTCTACCTTACGCTCTTGATGCCCTTGAGCCCCATATCGATGCACGAACCATGGAAATTCACCATGGAAAGCACCACAATGCTTACGTGACTAACTTAAATGCTGCTATCGCAGGAACAGACCTAGAAGGCAAATCCTTGGAGGAGCTGATGAAGGTGGCAGGATCAAATGCGGCTGTGAGAAATAACGGCGGTGGGCATTGGAACCACAGCCTTTTTTGGCAAATTCTATCTCCAGCTGGTGGAGGCCTTCCTACTGGTGAGCTAGCCGCTGCTATCGATGCAAAATTTGGCTCATTTGATGCCTTCAAAGAAGCATTTAACAAGGCTGGGGCCACTCGATTTGGCTCAGGCTGGGCATGGCTTTGTGTAGATACCAAAAAAGAACTTTGCGTTTGTTCCTCTCCCAATCAAGATAATCCTCTAATGGATGTGTCTGATTGCCCAGGCACCCCGCTTATGGGCCTTGACGTATGGGAACATGCCTACTACTTACACTACCAAAATAGACGCCCAGATTACATTGCGGCCTTCTGGAACTTGGTTAACTGGGAGGAAGTAAGCAAGCGATACGCTGCTGCGAAGTAAACTAGTTGAAAGATCTTTTTTCAAAATCCCGAGCAGTTCGTTCGGGATTTTTTTGTTCCATTTTGGATAAATAGCTGTCCGAAATTGAGACAGTAAATTTTATTAGGCAGAAAAAAAGCCTTTTTACTGCATTTTTGAACTCATTTTGAGCTTTGGCACATCCTTTTCTTAGTTTTTTGCATCTACTAGAAAACTAAACCAACTATTTCCTTCATGAAGACCCGTCACTTTTTATTCTTAGCAATCTTCATCTACCTGCTAGGAATCAGTACGCTTGCCGCTCAATCCAACTCCTCTACCCTGTTGCGCGGAACCATTACCAACCAAAAAGGGGAGCCCGTGGCCTTTGCCAATGTGGCCTTACTTTCTACGGATAGCGTGCTCGTTGAAGGTGCTGTCTCAGACGAAGTAGGGAGCTTTTCCATTTCTTCCACGAAGACGGCTCAGGTGAAACTTGTGATTTCTTCCTTAGGGTACAAAACTTACACTTCCGAAGTCTTTGATCTACAGCAGGGTCTGGTGAAAGATTTTGGGACAATCGTGCTTGTCGACGAATTGACTGGATTAGATGAGGTGACCGTCAAGGCTAGCCGTCCTCAAATCATCATCGAGCCGGATAAGACCATCGTCAATGTGGATGGAACGGTCATGGCAGAAGGAGCCAACGCCCTCGATGTATTGGGAAGATCTCCTGGGGTATTTATTACTTCGGATGGAAGTATCAATCTGAACGGAAGAACAGGAGTCACGGTGATGATTAACGATCGGCCCATGTACATGAGTGCAGCCGATTTGACCAGCTTTTTACGTTCCATGTCCGCTGACAACATTAAAAGTATTGAAGTCATTACTAGCCCATCCGCACGCTTTGATGCTGAGGGTGCCGCTGGAGTGATCAACATTCAGCTCAAGAAAAACACAGTAGATGGCGTGTTTGGAAATGTGATGCTAGGTGGCCAATACAATGGAAAAGCCGCTCCAAATACAGGGGTTACCCTCAATGTCAAAAAAGGAAAGTGGACCAGCAATGGGACAGTAAACTACAATGAATACGTGGAGATTAATGATTTGGAGATCGGTAGAAATTTTGCTTTGGAAGGAGGAACCTCCACCTTTCTTCAAGAATCTCGAATTACCGAACGAAGCCGTACCCCATCCTTTACGGGGGCTGCGAATTATGAATTATCACCCACTCAGAATTTGGGAATCAATGTCCAAGCATCCACCTCCTCAAGCAATGGGATCAATGATTCAGGTACGTCCATCTCCAATCCGGGTCAAGCAAATACTACAAGCATTAGCTCTATCAATGATTCTGGAGACCAGACAAGTAGGCTATTTACCAACTTACACTATGACGCAAAGTTGGATACGCTTGGGGGTAAGATTTCAGCTGACCTAGACTTTACGGTGATGGAGATGGGGAGCGATGCCTTACTGAACAATTCCTATTCGAATGGATTGAATCCACCAACTACTGATCGGGTATTGACCCTAAATGACATGTACTACACCATCTTGACCTCCAAGGTGGACTGGATCAAACCTCTGAAAGGAGGAAAGGTACTCGAGGCTGGGCTAAAAGGGAGCTGGGTAGAATCAGACAATAACCTAGACCTAAGCCGAGGCATTGGCGATGGGCAGCTGCAACCCGATCCCAACTCCAACCGCTTTATCTACCAAGAAAATGTATTGGCGGCCTATACTTCTTTGAAGGGAGATTTTTCGCCAAAGCTATCCTATCAGGCGGGCTTGCGTGTAGAAAATTCCGACGTCACAGGAACTTCCAAGACGCTCAACCAAGTCAATAATCAAAAATACACCAACCTCTTTCCAAGCGTATTTTTGCAGCACAAGATCAGCGACAATTACCAAGTGGTCTACAACGTGAATCGACGGATTACGCGACCCAATTACCGTTTGCTAAATCCGTTTGTGTATTACATCGACCCCCTCACTACTGAAAAAGGAAATCCGAGCCTGAGACCTCAGTATTCCACGAATCTGGAGATGGACCATGTCATCAAAGGAGTGTATCAGTTTACCCTGGGCTATAGCGTCACCGAGGATGCATTTATGCAGGTCTTTGAGCAGGATGAGGAGGCGAGAAGCAGTACCACCTTCACGGCTAATTTTGATAAAACCAAGAATTTTAATTTTCAAGGAGTGGTGCCTTTAGAATTGACAAAATGGTGGAACAGCTCCAACCTCGTTCAAGTAAACTACAATAAATTCAAATCTCTCCTTGGAAAGGATATTTTGGATGTAAGCCAAGTATCCTATCTCCTAAGAACCCAGCATAATTTTAATCTGCCGAAAGGATTTAAGTTGGAGCTGGTAGGTATTTACCTGAGCCCTCAGATTTGGGGGCAAGGAGAAATTAAAGCACTTGGATGGGTCGATGCTGGAATGACAAAATCGTTGATGAAGGACAAACTTTCCTTATCCATCAATGGGGGAGATCTGTTCCGTACCAAATGGATTCGGGCCGCCATCGATTTTTCCGATATAGACACCCAAATTCGCCAATATCGGAATGATCAGAATGTGCGAATCACGCTTCGCTACAACTTCTCCAAAGGAGAAAGCTTCCGCGTAAATTCCAACTCCGGTAGTTCTGAGGAACGTAGGCGATTAGATTAAGAGTAGTTTGTTGATGTGTACCTGCCCCCAAAAAAGTACGACTTGTTGGGGGCATTTTTTTGGTCCTGAGGGTAAGACCCCGTTTTTTCCCAACGCTATTTTTTCGACCTTCGGAAATGCATTGTTGGAATTTCCATACACATCGCGAGCGGCAGCCCTATGCTATCTTCCAAGCGGGAGGGACCCAAAAAGGGGCAGGTATACCCGTTTCTGTAGGGATTCATCCTTGGGAAATAACGCCTAATTGGGAGGCTACTTTTGAAAAAATCAAACTGGACACAGCCCAGAATCGGCATGTTTTGGCAATTGGGGAAGCGGGGTTCGACCGCCTAAAGGGCCCTGAAATTTTGCTGCAAAAAGCTGCTTTTTATGCACAAGCGAGCTTGGCATCTCAGCTGGAAATTCCCCTGATTTTGCATTGTGTCAAGGCACATGACCTGCTGATGGAATACCTGAAATCAACGAAAAATCCCCCTGCTATCCTCTGGCATGGGTGGAATCAAAAGCCTGAGTTGGCAAGGCAGCTGCTCCCCTTTCCCGTGGTTTTTTCCTTCGGCAAGCAGCTACTTCAGCAGAGTAGTAACGCCGTACAATGGCTATCGGCATGTCCTTTAGATCGAGTCTTTTTTGAAACCGATAATTCAGAACTGGAAATTACTGCGATTTATCAAGCCGCTTCCCTAATTTTACAGCTTCCTGAGGTAGTGTTAGCGGAGCGAGTGATTGCCAACTGGAATGCCATTTCCAAAAGAAAGATTTCATGAATGAATTTGCCTGGCTGAGCCGAACCGAGTTGATCGTAGGGCGTGAAGGCCTTGAAAAATTAGCTTCCAAACATGTCCTCGTAGTGGGACTTGGGGGAGTAGGCTCTTTTGCTGCCGAGTTTATTGCCCGATCAGGAATCGGGGCCATGACCATTGTGGATGGGGATACCGTGGACATTTCCAATGTCAATCGGCAGCTCCCGGCCACCCAACTCAATGTGGGTCAAGCAAAGGCGGGTTGGATGGAGGAGCGTTTGCTGGCTATCAACCCCAAGCTTAAATTACAGGCCATCAAGAAATTTTTAGAGCCTTTCGAAATTATGGAGTTACTTGAAGGAAATGAGTTTGATTACGTGGTGGATTGCATCGATAGTTTTACGCCAAAAATGCACCTCATTGAGGGGGCAAAGAACCGAGGGTTTCCTTTGGTGAGTTCCATGGGTGCAGGTGGTAAAGTTGATCCTACCCAAATCAAGGTCGTGGATTTTGCAGATACGCACCAGTGCAAGTTGGCCAAGATGCTGCGGAAGCGCTTAAAAAGAAGGGACATTACCGGCGGCTTCAAGGCGGTATTTTCCACCGAGGAAATGATTAAAGAGAGCTTGATGTTGACCGATGGAAAAAATTTCAAAAAGTCCGCCTACGGAACGATGTCTTTTCTCCCCGCAGCGTTTGGCTGTGCCTGTGCTGCCACGGTAGTCAACGATTTATTAGCTTCCTGATACCGGGTTAAAATGGTACAAGAAGATGAGAAGCCCTACGAAGGCAGGTTTTTTTTGATCCTTGATTTCCAGGGTCACTTCCACTTCTGCCTTGATGGTACCGCGAAGGTTGGTGATGTTTCTTAGTGCTGCCACCAAGCGCACTTCGCTATCCACCATGACCGCCTGAGAAAATCGAAGGTTCTCGATTCCGTAATTGATCATCATCTTCAGGTTATTGACCTGCACGATTTGTTCCCAAAGGTAGGGAACGATGCTCAAGGTCAGGTAACCGTGTGCAATCGTGTTTCCAAAAGCACCTTCGGTCTTGGCGCGTACTGGGTCGGTATGAATCCATTGGTGATCTAGGGTTGCCTCGGCAAAGCGATTGATCTGTTGTTGGGTAATCTGAAAATAGTCCGAGGCCCCGAGTTCTTTGCCTAAATACGTTTCAAATTCTTCAAAGCTGCCGATAGCGATAGGGGACATAGGAGGGGAGGTTTAAGAGATAAAGAATTCGAAATTAGGAAAAAGTAGGGAAGTGAATTTTTCAATGCATAAAAAAGTTTCATCTTCGTCCCTTAAAGTATCCGTACCCTATTTTATTTTTCGCCAATGGCAGACTATGTGCATGGTTTTGATCCAGAAGAGCAGCTTCGATTGCAAGCTCAGGCAGGGATTTTAGCCCCCATGGTGTACCGTGAGATTGACTTCAGTGGTTGCCAAAACCTTTTGGAAGTAGGCTCTGGAGTGGGGGCACAAACGCGGATACTTTTGGAAAGATTTCCACAGCTAAGGATTACCTGTGTGGATTCTTCAGCAGTTCAATTGGCTCAGGCCCGGATCAATTTGGCTCATTTTGGGGATCGTGTACGGTTTGTAGAGCAGGATGGATGCAGTCTCCATCTTTCCGAAACCTTTGATGCAGCATTTCTTTGCTGGACCTTGGAGCATGTTTCTTCACCGGATCAACTTTTGGTCAAGCTCCGGGAACACCTTCAGCCTGGCGCTCTGGTTTATGTGACAGAAGTGTTTAATTCCAGTTTGTATACCTCTCCTGGATTTCCCCATTTTCGACATTATTTTGAGGTGATGAGCTCCTTCCAGCGTAAAATTGGAGGAAATCCTGATGTGGGGATTGAACTGGGCAATCTGCTAACGGAGGCTGGATTTGCTACTTGCACTACCCGCTTTGATGGATTTTACCTAGACCAGCGAAGTGGGGATTCTCGCAAAATCTTTACCGCTTACTGGATTGAATTACTTAAAAGTGCGGCTCCTGCACTCCTAGAATCAGGAGATTGTTCTCTTCAGGCACTAAAGTTGATGGAAGAAGATTTAGAAAAAATTGGCAATGACCAAGATGCCATTTTTTTCTACCAATTTGTACAAGCAAAAGCCACCCTTTAATTCGTATAGATGAAAGCGATTCGTTGGATTGGAAAATTAATCTGGAAGACTTCCTTATGGTTTCTAGGACTTTCGATTGGATTAGTCATTTTGTATCGATTTGTGCCGGTACCCATCACTCCTTTGATGGTGATTCGATTGGTGGAACAGGCAATTGATCCAGAAAAAGAGGTGCGTCTAGTGAAGGATTGGGTTCCTATCTCAGAAATGTCAAGGCATGCTCCTCAAGCAGTAGTAGGTGCAGAGGACCAGACCTTTATGAAGCATAATGGATTTGATTTCAAATCTTTAAAGAAAGCTTGGGAAGGAAATAAAAAGAATAAGCGAGTGAAGGGAGCCAGTACCATTACGCAGCAAACCGCAAAAAACGTGTTTCTATGGCCCTCAAGAAGCTATGTACGAAAAGTGTTTGAGGCCTACTTCACGGTATTGATTGAAATTTTTTGGTCCAAGGAACGGATCCTTGAAGTGTACCTAAATGTCATTGAGATGGGCGATGGAATCTATGGGATTGAAGCAGCCTCACAAACCTTTTTTGATAAGAGTTCCTCCAAGCTCTCTAAAGGGCAGGCAGCATTGATTGCAGCAGTATTGCCTAATCCTAGGCGTTGGAGTCCTGCAAGGCCTACTTCCTACATTAAGGGTAGACAAAGCTGGATCATGCGACAGATGAGTAACCTCTCGCCTACAGGCTTTGGGAAATAAATTTGAATAATAAGTGTTAAAATATAAAAAAATTTAGAAACGAATTTTTCTCAGTTCCCTCTTAGTTTCTAGATCAGAATCAGGAAGCTTTGTAAAGCGCTTGTTTCCAAATATTGTATTGTATTCAAGTAAACTTACAGCTGTAAAACCCCAAACTTTGCTCAAGTTTGGGGTTTTACTTTTTGACAAAAACACCTCATTTTTTCCAAATTTGGCAGGTTAAAAAATGCAAGAAAAATTTATCCACAATTTCAATTATTTATCCACAATAATATTAAGTTAACATATAAAAAACTGATAATCAGTTTATTAAATCATTAACCGAAAAGCTAAATTTGTGGATAATTTTAGTCAACTCTTTAAAAATAAGGAGGTTAAATTTCAAAAAAGTGGATAAATAAAAAATCAAAATTTTCTACTAACTGCTCTTTAACTCCACCTTTTATTTCTGCAATTATTTACGATTGGCATTGAAGAATTTAGCCTTGGAAACAAATCTTAAATAGGTGTTATTTTCCACTAAAGAAAGATTCTACGCTCCGGAGGATTCACACCTCTCCATGACCGATTGCATATTTTCCGTTTAAAATAAAATTTCTCGGGGACTTTGCATGGGATGCCCTACTCGGATACTTTTTTGCTTTTAGTAGGAGGTAGTTTAAGGCTTTTCAAGCAATGCAGTATCCAAGGCTAGCAGCGATCTTAAGATTAAGCGAACCGTCGCCTGGTAGAAGTCAGGATGGATTCCCGCAAAGGAATCACTTGGCTGATGGTAATCCACATGGTCCTCTACTCCAAAATACAAGTGAGGGACTTTCTTTTCAAAAAAGGCACCATGGTCGGAAGATCTAGTCCAATCCTCCGCTCCCGTGCCTGGTGTATCGTGGCCAAAGCGGAGGGTTGAACCTTCCTCGCTTGGAATTTTTTCCAAGGTTGTTTTGAACTGGGGATAATAGTGGGTTCCTGAAACAAACACTTCCTTCGCCTCGCTTCTCGAAAGCATGTCCATATTCACATTAAGCAGAATTTGCTCTAGGGGAAAGGGGAAATCATTTACCAAGGCTTTTGCACCTTGAAGCCCCATCTCCTCTGCATCCAAGGCGGCAAATAACATGCCGTGCTGGGGGCGATTTTTGGAGAAATATTCCGCTAAAACCAGCAAGGCAGCCGTACCCGATGCGTTATCATCTGTTCCATTGTAAATCGAATCCCCCGCTGCATTGGGCCTACCTATGCCTACATGATCGTAATGGGCAGTGACTACTATTACTTTCTTGGAGGATTTCCCAGGAATAAAGGCTACAATATTGGCTGCATCCACCAGCATTTTTTTCGTTCGTCGGTTTTCAAACGAGAACTTTTGAATATAATCTGGATAAAGGGGTTCGACCAAGTCCAAGCCCATTAGCTCTTTTAAGATGTACTTTTGAGCCATATCGCTGCCTTTACTCAGCGGGCTTCTGCCCTCAAGTGCATCCGAGGATAGGTATTCCAAATGACCTAGAAGTTTTTTGCCATCAATTTCTTGGGCAAATGTGCCAGTAAAGGAGGCGAGAACTAAAATTATTGTAACTAATTTGCGTTGTAGGAAATGCATCAGAAAAAGGATTGGTGAACTACTGTTGTAAAAATACAGACCTTGAGTTCAATCCCTCAGAAATTTTATGAAATATAGCTACGCACTACTTTTTTTTCTTTTTGTAACTCCCTTCGCCCAGGGGCAGGGGACCTTGCCTCCAACTTTCTTCGAGGGAAAGTCTATCATTTTGGTATCGAATGATCCCGGTGCGATGCCAGCAATCACTTGGCAGGCACTAGCAGACAGCATTCACCCCTATTTGGTACGTGCTGGAGGAGATCCAGTGGGGTATTTTGAACTTGAACAGGTGGCCTTATCCACTGCGCTACAGGCAGTGTATGCCAAGGCTTTTTTGGAGCGTCAAATCCAAAATGTGGTATTGATTACCCGCCAAAAGGCCCAAATAAGCATTCATGTGGGCAAATTTTCGGGAGATGGTAAAATCATAGAAAGCAGCTCCCTTTTTGGAATTTCTGGAAAGGATTGGAAAACTGCCGCGCAGCAGTTTGCTGGGATTGGAACTACTGTTCCAACTAAAAATTTGCTTGTTGCTGACTTGGCAGAATTTCCCACTTTAGGCACGCAGTCCGTTGCTGCCAATTCCCAAAGTTGGATTTCTAGAAACCCGCTAAACCTTGACGTCTTTCGTCTAGGCATTCCAATTGAAGGAACTTCTGCCATCAATGGTCCGATCAACACCTTCCGATATGAGGTCTTTGGTAAATCCCCTGGAGCCCTGCTAGCCGAGCAAAGAGATCAAAAAGTTGGGCTTGAGGAAATTTTTTCCAGCAAGTATCCCCATGAGGTGGCCTGGCTGGTCGAAACGAAGACCAACCAAGAGCTGCTTGCAGACCGCATTCAATTTTTACTCGTTAAGGTAGAAGGCAGGCAAGCAGACCTGATGAAAAGCATGGGACTAGAACCCATTACAGGAGAAGAAGGAGCTAAAACGGTGGTGAAATTTTACATCCGTTTTTTAGTTCGAGAGGAACTGTACCTCGGTTCCACCTGGGACGCCCACCCAGACTGGAAGGTTTCCCTCAATCAATTTTTGGATAACCTGAAAAAATAGAAGCAACTTTTAGCAGCTAAAGAGGCTAGCTCGCAGGATACAAGGATTCATTTAGAAAAGGAATCAGTGCCAGCACCATGGCTTGTTGGTAATAGGCTTCCCGTGTGATGAGTCCATGCGTAAGTAACCCCACAGATCCCCCCTGTTGCTTGGAGTTTTGCGCTTGAAATACCAAATCATCGGCATGGCCCAGTTCCATCCCATCTTTAATTAAGGCGACTACAGCAGGGGGTAAGTAAAAAGTGCCTGTCTTGGATTGGCTGGATTTGCCGGAGCGATGCAAGAGGTAAATCCACGCAAAGGCATACATGCCCTGCGAATCCTCATCTACACCGCCTTCAATCCCGACCCAATAGTCCGCTTGGGGAACGAGGACTTTAGCATGATTCGCCCGATTGCAAGCTCCGAGGAGGGTCTCCTCCTCAGATCGTGGCTGCGCTGGGATATCAGATTGGGCGTCAACACCCTCCACTAAACCTATTTTTCCAAATGCCTTCGAAAAGGCTTCTCGAGCACAGCCTACTTTAACTGGGTTTTTGCTACCCACGATCACTCGTGGGAGAGTAGGGTTATTTTCTGGCACTGTGGTCAATGCCTTAAGCCATGTTGGTAAATACCTGGTTGACATCGTCGTCCTCTTCCAGGCGATCGATCAGCTTGTTGATGAGCTCTTCTTGCTCTTCGGTCAATTCGGTAAGCGTAGTGGGAAAGCGTTGAAAATCTGCGGAAATGACTTCGATACTTCGGTCTTCAAGGGCCTTTTGCATCAAACCAAAGTCTTCAAATTCGGTGTAAGCAAAAATTTCCCCTTCATTCTCTGCAATTTCGGTGAGTCCAAAATCGATCAATTCCAATTCAAGTTCCTCAAGATCGTATGCAGCTTTTGCGAAGCGGAATACGGCTTTGTGCTCAAACATAAAGCTGACAGATCCTGAAGTTCCCATGGAGCCCCCGGCTTTGGCAAAGTAGGACCGTACGTTAGCTACGGTTCTGTTGGTATTGTCTGTGGAAGTTTCTACAATAAAGGCGATTCCAAAGGGACCATAGCCCTCGTATACCACTTCTTCGTAGTCTTTTTCATCCTTGTTGGAAGCCCGCTTGATCGCTCCTTCGATACGATCCTTAGGCATTTGGGCACCTTTGGCGTTTTGGATGACAGTCCGAAGTTTGGCATTACTGCTAGGGTCTGGGCCGCCAGCCTTCACGGCCATGACGATTTCCTTCCCTAATCGGGTAAATACCTTGGACATCTTGTCCCAACGCTTGAATTTTCGCTCTTTTCTGAATTCAAATGCTCTTCCCATGGATATGCTGTTTATAGGAAACAAAAATAGCAATTTCTTTTAGCTGAAGAAGGGCATTTTTGGATGGAAGGGAAAGTTCCACCCTGCAAAAAATAAGTACTTTAAAAAACGAGTCCAATAGGTAGATTAAACCAATGGTGCAATTCGAGGTCTAATTTCTGAAACAAACCAATAGCAACATGAAAAAATGGATCCTAGGAGCAGTAGTCATGACTTGCATCAGTCTTGGGCTATCTGCGCAACATCAGAAGAAAAACTTTCGGCAGCTAAGTACCTCAGAGCGCGCAGAAAAGATGAGCGATCGAATGGCGGAAGAGCTCAAGCTTACAGAAGAACAGCGAAAGCAAGTGAGCAAGCTGGTACTTGAAAATGCTACTAGACAAGAGGAACTTATCCAAAAACGAAAGGCGGAATTTGAGGCTCAAAAGAAATACAGACTGGAACAGGAAAAAAAGATCAGTTCGATCTTGACCGAAGAGCAAAAAGTGATTTGGGAGCAGCGAAAGGAATCGTTAAAGCAGCGGATGGGTGGCCGAGGAGAAGAGGGTCATGAGCGACACAGAAGGGGACGACCCGGATTTAGAAGAGGACATTAACCAAAAAGGGCCACAGTGATGCGGCCCTTTTTGTTGATACCTGTTTTTAAACTTGTTCCCGCTGCTCCTCTACCTCAAAATAAGAGGCGTCTTTTTGGGGCAATGAAGAGCTGCCCATCAAATAGCTGTCTACCTGGACTGCAGCCTCTCTGCCCTCTGAGATGGCCCATACCACTAAAGATTGGCCCCTGCGCATGTCTCCTGCAAGAAATACTTTCGGGTTTGAACTCGCGTATTGCTTGGATTTTGGGAGCTGATTTTCAAAAAGTTCCACCCCAAAACTACCCAACAAATCGGTTTGTCCTGGACCTACATATCCGATGGCCAGGAAGGCCAAATCACAGGGCAATGTCCGCTCTGTTCCTGCTACTACCTCATAGGTCATCCGACCTCCAGCATCCTTCCAAACAATATCTACGACTACTAATCCGGTTACATCGCCTTTTTCGTTGCCGACAAATTCCTTGGTAAGCACAGAAAAGAGTCGCTCAGCACCCTCCTCATGTGAACTGGAAGTTCGCAAGGTCATCGGCCATTCAGGCCAAGGATTGGCCGTGTTTCGCTTGATGGGGGGTTTGGGAAGTAATTCCAGCTGGGTGACTTGTGAGGCTCCATGTCTTCTGGAGGTTCCAATACAGTCACTTCCAGTGTCTCCGCCTCCAATGACGAGTACATTTTTGCCGGTAGCCGTGATTGGATTTTTTGCAACCTCTCCGCCGATCACTTGATTTTGAGGGGCAAGGAAATCCATTGCAAAATGCACTCCTTTAAGGGTGCTACCTGGAATAGCTAATTCGCGAGGTTTTTGGGCGCCTACACACAAAACTACCGCATCGAAGTTCTTCAGTACTTCTTCTGCTTCCAAGTTAGTTCCGATTTCGGTTTGGGTTATAAATTGAACCCCCTCTTCCTCCATCACCCCAATTCTTCGATCTATCACCCATTTTTCCAACTTAAAATCGGGTATCCCATAGCGCAATAGCCCACCAATTTTGGCATTTTTTTCAAAAAGACTGACGGCATGTCCTGCCTGATTAAGTTGGTCTGCGGCAGCAAGGCCCGCAGGTCCGGAACCAATTACTGCCACCCGCTTTCCTGTTCGCACTTTTGGAGGGGAAGGGGCAATTAGACCAAGTTCGTAGGCCTTTTCGACAATGTTCTTTTCAATCAACTCGATGGCCACCGGATCCTTGTTGATTCCTAGCACGCAGCTTGCCTCACAAGGGGCTGGACATATTCTACCCGTAAATTCGGGGAAGTTATTAGTGCTCTTCAGAATGCGGATGGCCTGCAGCCAATTTTCCTGGTAAACCGCTTCGTTAAATTCTGGGATCACATTTCCAAGTGGGCAACCGTGGTGACAAAAAGGCACTCCGCAATCCATGCAGCGCGCAGCCTGGTTGTGTAGCTGCTTTTCAGAAAATGGGGTATAAATTTCCTGATAATCCCCCAGCCGAACTTCTGGATCCCGGCTTGAAGGGGTTTCTCGATTGTAGTTTAAAAATCCGTCTTTGGCACCCATATTATGCGAATGTTTGTTCTTGTTGTTTTGATTTTTTTGCCAATACTGCTTTGTAGTCTCTTGGCATGACTTTGATAAACCTGGTTTTGGTGTGTTCCCAATTTTCCAAGTACACTTGACCCAAGGCACTTCGTGTAAAGGCCACATGTCGCTTCAGATAGCTGAAGAGCGTTTCAAAATCCTGTTCATCCAAGGGGTCCAAATCCACCATTTCCCGGTTCACTTCGGCTTGGTATTCCTCAAGAATGTAAGCTATTCCACCGCTCATTCCAGCACCAAAATTTCTGCCGATTTCACCAAGGTTGACTAGCAGCCCACCCGTCATGTACTCGCATCCGTGATCGCCAATCCCTTCAATGACGGCTTTGACGCCAGAGTTACGCACGCAGAAGCGCTCGCCTCCTTTGCCATTGATAAAGGATTCCCCTGAGGTGGCGCCGTAGAAGGCTACGTTGCCGATCAAGATATTTTCCTCTGCACGGAATTTGGCATTTCTACTCGGGTAAACAATCAGTCTGCCCCCGGAAAGGCCCTTTCCAAAGTAATCATTTGCCTCTCCCTCCAGCTCAAAATTCACCCCTCGGGCTAGAAATCCGCCGAAAGTCTGTCCAGCCGAACCACTGAAAGTGATGTGGATGCTGTCTTCGGGAAGGCCTACGCTACCGTAGATTTTGGAGATCTCATTTGAGAGCATGGCTCCCACTGAGCGGTCGGTATTTTTGATATCAAAGTGTCCCTGAACTGGGATGGCTTGTTCCAAGGCGGGAGTTGCTTTGGCGATCAACTTTCGGTCTAGCACTTCGTCCAAGGATACCTCTTGGTCGATTTGCTTGTAAATCCCCACATGGCTAGGTACTTCTACCTTGTGGAAGATGGGAGAAAGGTCCAACTTATCCCATTTCCAGTGTTTGAGATGGGTGCTGGCTTGTAAGACTTGGCTTTGGCCTACCATCTCATCGATGGTACGGAAGCCAAGGGAGGCCATGATCTCACGAAGGTCTTGCACGATAAATTTAAAGTAGTTGACCACATGGTCGGGGTCACCCGTAAATAGTTTTCTCAGCTCGGGGTCTTGGGTGGCGATGCCCACAGGGCAGGTGTTGAGGTGACACTTGCGCATCATGATGCATCCTTCGGCTACAAGGGCCCCAGTAGCAATACCCCATTCTTCAGCACCTAAAAGGGTGGCAATGGCAAGGTCGCGACCTGTTCGCAATTGCCCATCTGTTTGAAGCACCACCCGACTTCTCAGGTTGTTTTTGACAAGGGTTTGGTGTGCTTCTGAAAGCCCAAGTTCCCAAGGAAGTCCAGCATGACGAATCGAGCTCAGGGGAGATGCTCCTGTACCCCCATCTGCGCCGGAAATCAAGATCACATCTGTCATGGCTTTGGCTACGCCGGCAGCGACGGTACCTACTCCTGCTTGGGAAACTAATTTTACATTGATTCGAGCCGTTCGATTTGCATTTTTTAGATCGTAAATCAACTGTGCCAAATCCTCAATGGAATAAATATCGTGGTGTGGAGGCGGAGAAATTAAGCCCACTCCTGGAGTGGCATGGCGTACGCGACCAATCCAGTCGTCCACTTTATGTCCCGGAAGTTGCCCTCCTTCCCCAGGCTTTGCGCCTTGTGCCATCTTGATCTGAAGTTCAGATGCATGTGTCAAGTAGTGGGAAGTTACTCCAAAGCGGCCAGATGCCACCTGCTTGATTGCAGATCGTTCCCAGTCTCCGTTTGCCTTTTTTTCATACCGCATCTCATCCTCTCCGCCTTCACCCGAATTACTTTTGGCACCTATTCGGTTCATGGCGATTGCCAAGGTAGTATGTGCTTCGTGGGAGATGGAACCAAAGGACATCGCTCCTGTAGCGAATCGTCGCATGATTTTTTCTTCGGGCTCAACCTCCTCTAAGGGAACGGAGATTTGTTTTTTAAATTCAAACAAACCCCTCAAAGTCATTGCATCTTGGCTTTGCTCGTTAATTTTTGAGGCAAATTTTTGATACAGTCCATAATCACCCATTCGGGTAGATTTTTGGAGTAAGTGAATGGTTTCTGGATTAAAAAGGTGTTTTTCTCCCCGTCTTTTCCACTGGTAAATCCCCCCTGTTTCCAAAACGCCTGCATGTGGAAGGTAAGCTGCACGGTGGCGAATCAATACCTCTTCCGCCAGTTCATCGAAGGAAATTCCACTAATTCGGGAAGTTGTGCCTTTGAAACAGCGATCCATCACCTCTGGACCTAGTCCTATGGCTTCAAAAATCTGTGCGCCTTGGTAAGATTGCAGGGTAGAAATTCCCATTTTGGAGAGCACCTTGAGGAGTCCCTTTCCAATTCCTTTTTGATAGTTGCTTAAAACTGTTTTCTCATCTTTGGCTCCCGGGAGTTCTCCTTTTCGATGTAGGTCCAATAGGGATTCTAGGGCCATGTATGGGTTGATGGCAGACACTCCATAGCCAATTGCGGTGGCGAAGTGGTGCACTTCTCGGATGTCAGCAGATTCGAGGACTAATCCTGCGCGAGTACGAATTTTTTTCTTTACCAGATGCTGATGCACAGCTCCAATGGCGAGAAGCGATGGGATAGGTGCAAGGCTGTCCGAACTATCTCTATCCGAGAGGATGAGCACATTTTTCCCTTCGATCAAAATTGCATCTTCAGCTTCTTTGCACAGCTGATCCAATGCAGCCAATAGTCTTCCGGGCTGGTGATCTGCTACAAAATGTCCAAATAGGCGCTTGGTCCGGTAGCCCAAATGCTCAAGCCGCGTAATTTTTTCCAAGTCTGCATTGAGTAAGACTGGCTGAGAAATATGGATTTGCTTGGTGTGAAGCGGGCTTTCTTCCAAAATATTGTGGCCTTCCCCAATTCGAGTGAAAAGGGACATCACCAGACGTTCCCGAATGGGGTCTATTGGCGGATTGCTCACCTGGGCAAAAAGCTGCTTGAAGTAATTCGAAATGTGCTGGCTTTGTTTGGAGAGGACTGCCAATGGGGTATCTGCCCCCATCGATCCTACTGCTTCCTGACCCTCATTTCCAAGCGGGGCTAAAATCACTTTTAGCTCTTCGGAGGTGTAGCCGAAAATAGTTTGGCGTTTGTGAATTTCCTCAGTTTGGTAGGAATAGGTAAGTTCTTCAGGTTCGGGAACAAGCCTGAGTTTTGTGCGCTTCTCATTGACCCATTGTTCGTAGGGCTGTCGGCTGCAAATCTCCCCTTTGACTTCATCGTCGAGGAGAACCTTTCCTTTTTCCAAGTCTGCCCAAAGCATACGTCCAGGACTAATTCTTCCTTTTTGAGTGATCGTAGCTTCCCGGATAGGGAGCGCTCCAGCCTCGGAGGAAAGGATGAGGCGCTGGTCTTTTGTGATGAAATAGCGAAGCGGGCGAAGACCATTTCGATCGAGTGTGGCGCCCACTGATTTGCCGTCGGTAAATAAAAGTGCGGCAGGTCCATCCCAGGGTTCTACCAAGGAGGCGTGAAACTTGTAGAAGGCAGCTCGCTCCTTGTCCATTACTTCATTGTCCTGCCAAGCCTCCGGCACGAGCATCATCATCGCATGCGGAAGGCTCCTCCCACTGAGGGTGAGCAGTTCCACCATGGCATCCAAATTGGCGGAGTCGGAGTTCAATTTGTTGGTGATGGGCATGAGCATTGCCAACTCTTCCGGGCTAAAAAAGGAAGATTTCATCAAGGCCTCTTTGGACTTCATTTTGTTCAAATTGCCTCGAATGGTATTGATTTCTCCGTTGTGGGAAAGGTATCGAAAGGGTTGTGCCAGCCTCCAGTTTGGAAAGGTGTTGGTGCTAAATCTGGAGTGAACAATGGCAAAGGCGGAAGCAATGCGGGGATTTTGAAGGTCCTTGAAGAAAGGCAGTACCTGATCCGTTCGCAGCTGTCCTTTGTACACTACGGTCAAGGAGCTGAAGCTTGCAAAATAGAAGGCTTGATTTACGCCTGGTATTTCTGAATTGATTTTTGAGCTCGCGTAATTTCGAAGTACATAGAGTTTACGCTCTAGATCAAGGCCTTGAAGTCCATCCTTGTGGCGAACAAATACCTGTTCAATAATCGGCATCACTTCTAGCGCACTTGATCCGGGGATGGTTTCATCGATAGGGACTTTCCGGTAGCCAATCAGCTCAAAGCCCAATTCTTCGATGAGTTGGTTGAGTAAGGCCTTTGCTTTCGAGTAGAGCTGCTTGTTGGTAGGGAAAAAAGTCATGCCTAAGCCAAACTCCCCAGATGCGGGCAGCTGGATCTCTGTACGTGCGGTTACGTCTTGAAGAAATTGGTGGGGAATTTGGATGGAAATACCAGCTCCATCACCTGTTTTGGGATCAGCTCCTCTGCCTCCACGGTGTTCCATGTTGCTGAGCATGTACAAAGCCCCGCTGATGGTTTCGTGTGTAGGTTCATTGGTGAGGTCTACTACTGCTCCAATACCGCAGGAGTCGTGCTCAAACTCCTGCCGATACAACCCTTGCTCCATTTTTATAAGTTTAATAGGTTTGAAAACTAAAAATTACTGATTTTTTTAAAATAAGCATAATTTATAACCCGTAATCATGCTAAAATGATTTAAAAAAATCTTTTTTATTAGAAATAAGATAAAAAACAGAAATAGATTTTTAGGCTTTTTAAAAAAAAATCTGCCTTATTTTTAAAATAAGGCAGATTTTAAACTCGAGCATTAGTTTTTTGATAGCGGAATGAAAATATTTTGTGGAATTGGAAAAAATAGTGCCATTCCTTATTTAGCAATGCACTATTCCAAATAAACGAGCAGTAATAGTGGAAATAAACCAAATAAAAATTTAGTCTGTAAATGGAGATGTACTGTCTTTTTCTCCTCCATTTAAGTGGACTTTTACTTTTTTGATTTTGCGCGTATCCACCGCCAAGATGGTGAATTCAAAATCTTTGAAGCGGATTTTAGCTCCGTTTTTTGGTAGTTTGGAGTTCAGCTCAAGGAGCAAGCCGCCAAGAGACTCACTTTCCCCTTTTACTTCATCAAAAACTTGGGTGTCTAAATCTAGTTTTTTGCAAAAATCATTGAGTGAAACCTTCCCTTCAAAGATAAAGGTGTCCACATCGATCTCCTGAAAAAATAGGGTGTCCGTATCGTCAAATTCATCGTTGATTTCTCCAATAATCTCTTCAATTAAGTCTTCTAGGGTGATCAAACCAGAGGTGCCACCATATTCATCTACGACGATGGCCATGTGCACGCGCATTTTTTGAAAATCTTTGAGGAGGGAGTCTGCTTTTTTATTTTCAGGAACGAAGAAACTCTTTCGAATCAAGGATTTCCACTCGAAGGTCTCATCTTTTTCGATGTGTGGGAGCAAGTCCTTGATGTAGAGAATTCCCAGAATACGGTCAATTGTCTCCTCATACACTGGGATTCTAGAGTAGCCACTTTTGTTGACTTTATCCATCAGCTCATGGAAATCAATTTCAACATCTATGGCGGAGATATCCATGCGGCTTTTCATGACTTGACGGACGCTTAGTGTGCCAAAATTCACGATGCCGCGAAGGATTTCTTTTTCTTCCTCAGGGGTGTCTTCGGTGGTCATTTCCAAAGCTTGATTCAGTTCATCTACGGAAAGGGAATATCCTTTTTGTTGAACACGCTTTTCGATGAGGTTACTGAATGCGATTAGAAATACCGAAAAAGGCTTTAGAAGGTGCGTGAAAAAAGTAATTGGTCTTGCAAGCGCCAATGCAAAACGGGTGTTGGCTTGGTTGGCGTACACTTTCGGTACAATCTCTCCAAAAAATACGATGGCGAAGGTGACGCCTACTGTTTGAATTAAAATGACTACTAGGCCAGTAGCGTTAGTTCCAAATAGGGTCCAAGTAACAAAGGTCGTCAAGGTGACGATGCCAATATTGATTAGGTTATTTAGAATTAGAACAGTACTGAGCAAGATTTTTGGGGTGGCCAGTAAGCTGGTGATCACACGTCCTTTCTCTGGATGTTTTTGGTTGAGATCGGTTAGCTCGTCTTTACTCAACGAAAAAAAGGCAACTTCAGAACCAGATACCAGTGCAGATCCTACTAGGAGGATAAGGAGCGCGAGCCCATTAAACAAAAAATAAGAGAATGAAAACGAAGAAACCTGGGCTATCAGTAAGTAACTCGGGTAGGGGTCATCCATGTGTTTAATTCAATAAAGTGTTCAAAGTTATACAAATCCCCTGAATTAAGGGAACAGGGGATTTGTATTTCAATTAAAAGGGTAGGTCATCGTCTCCCTCGTCAAGGGATACCATGGGTGCGCTTGGTGCAGGGGAGGAACTTGGCATTGCGGCCGTTCCTGTATTCGGTGCTGGAGTAGTGGCCATTCCTTCTGGCTTGCCGCCTACCATGGTAAAGCTCAAAACTCTGATTTTCATCTTTTTTCGATTTTGGCCTTGCTCATCCGTCCATTTGTCAGACTTGATTTTTCCTTCCACGTAGATCTGAGAACCTTTTTTCAAGTATTTCTCAGCGATTTTTGCTTGCTGATCCCAAAGCTCCAAGTCGTGCCACTCGGTCTGCTCCACGCGGTTGCCGTTTCGATCTTGGTAAGCCTCTGAGGTAGCTAAGCTTAGGTTAGCGACCACCTTGTCTCCCTCCAAATATTTCACTTCTGGGTCAGATCCTAGATGTCCCAATAAAATGACCTTGTTTACTCCTGCCATAACATTTTGTTTTTAGTAGTTAAAAAGTTTAGAAGATTGAAAGTAATCAAATCTCTCGATCAGTCAAATAGCGAACGATCAATTTGGGCTTGGGTAAAGCGTCAATTTGCTGTTGATCTACCAAGTCAAATCCTTCTTTTTGGCACCAATGAACCAATTCAGCGCGTTTGTTGGGCGGAAGTTCGATTTCCCAAAAGCTCCCAAGTATTCGTTGGTGCGACAGTAGATGTCGGTATTTTTTAGGAAATAGGATAGCTTCTTGGCTCAGATTTTCCTGCCAAGGGAAGGTTTCCTGCTCCAGTAGGGGAAAATCATACAAGCCCGTCCAAATATCTCCTTCCCCTCTTTTATTCCAAACTACCTGTCCTGCACAGCGAATCACCAGGTAGTTGAGGGTACGTTCCTTGACCTTAGTTTTATTGATTTTTACAGGCAGGGAGCCCACGAGGCCTTTTTGAAAGGCAAAGCAGGTGGTGGAGACAGGGCATTCTTCACAGGATGGGTTTTTGGGTACACAGCAACGCGAACCGAAATCCATCATGGCCTGGTTGAATTCCCCTGGGGAATTTTTAGGAATCAGCTGGTTGGCGAGTGCTTCGAATTCTTTTTTCCCTTTGCCGCTCGCAATGTCTGTGGCGATTCCAAAGTAGCGGGCTAGCACTCGAAAAACATTGCCATCCACCACGGCCTGCACCTCACCAAAGGCAAAGCTTGAGATCGCTGCTGCGGTATAGCTGCCTACCCCCTTGAGTTGAATAAGGCTAGCGTAGCTGTTGGGAAAATTCCCTCCTAATTCTTTCCAGATGTATTTCGCGCAAGCGTGAAGGTTGCGGGCTCTGCTGTAGTAGCCCAAGCCCTGCCAGAGACGGAGAACTTCTTCTTCAGGCGCCTCTGCCAGCGCTTGCACAGTGGGGTAAGCCTTTGAAAATGCTTCGTAATAGGGTAAGCCTTGTGCCACGCGGGTTTGCTGAAGAATGATTTCCGAGAGCCAGATTTTGTAGGGATCTTGGGTTTCACGCCAAGGTAAATGCCGTGGATTTTCTTGATACCAAGAAAGTATTGAATTTGAAAAGAATTGATTTTCAGTGACTTTGCTCTTCATTTATGATTCATTACGAGACTACAAACCAAGGTATTTTTTTTGAATATCTTTTTTAATTGCGTCGTTTCTTGTACATTTGCAGTCCCAAAAATACTTGGTTAATAGGTTGTTAAGGGTATTTCGAAATTTCTAAATTTTAATCACAGTGACTAAAGCAGAAGTAATTACTAAAATTTCCGAGAAGACCGGAATCCAAAAAGACGATGTAACTCAAGCAGTTGAGGCGTTTTTCAAAGTAGTAAAAGATTCCATGGCAGATGGAGATAATATCTATGTCAGAGGGTTTGGAAGTTTCATCAACAAGAAAAGAGCAAAGAAAATTGCGCGTAACATTTCCAAAAATACCGCGATCGTAATAGACGAGCATTACATTCCTGCATTCAAGCCTTCGAAGGTTTTTGTAGAAAAAATTAAAAACAGCAAAAAAATTAAACAAATGGCTACTCAGGCCTAAGCCTGAGTTAAAGGCATGAAGAAACTACAGGTTGTTCTCATAGGCATCGGTATCGCTTCAGTAGCAGGACTTTATCTTCTTCCCAAGGTGGTGGTCGATAATGAAGCTACAGGAGCAAAAATGGAAGGTGGGGCGGAAGCCACCACTCCCATTTCCGAATCGCATGAGAATACCCTATCTTCCCAGAATAGAGATCAAGCTGCGCAGCTGATTAGCAAGTTTCGAACTGCACCTTCGGTGGAGGAGAAAGTAGCAGCTGCACAGGTACTGGCTGGGATTTACAAGGAAGAGGGAATATTTGATAGTGCCGCCTACTATTGGACAGAGGCAAGCACGCTTTGGCCAGATAATTTATTTCTCATCGAGGAGGCTGGAAAAGCAAATTACGATGCTTTTTCCTTTGCCTTAGACAAGAATAAAGTAGAAGTGCTGGCAGATAAGACCAGAAGTTTCTTAAACAAGGTGTTGGAAAAAGATCCAACCCGTCTCGACTTGAAGTCCAAAATAGCGATGACCTATGTGTCTTCAGCCAATCCCATGCAGGGAATTACGCTTTTGAGAGAAATCCTAGAAGTGGATCCCAAAAATGAAGACGGCCTATTCAATATGGGCGTACTCTCCATGCAATCCGGTCAATACGATCGAGCAATTGGTCGATTTGAAGAATTGGTTAAAGCGCATCCTCAAAACATTCAGGGGCAGTTTTACCTAGGGGTGAGTTATTTCGAGTCAAAAGAAAAAAACAAAGCAAAAGCCCAGTTTGAGCTAGTCAAGAAAATGACTCAAGATCCCATGATTTTGGAGAGTATTCAAGGCTACTTGGACCAGCTATAACAAATTACAAACACTTTAAATTGTACAACTATGCCTTGCGGTAAAAAAAGAAAAAGACATAAGATCGCTACGCACAAGCGTAAGAAGAGACTTAGAAAAAACAGACACAAGAAGAAGTAATTCCTTCTTTGCGTGCTAATGGAAGTAAAGTACGTTCATTTACACTAGTAAAAAGAAAACTTGAGTACGGAATTGTTAATCGATTCTGCTCAAAATGGAAGTCGAATAGCCTTATTGCAAGACAAGCAGCTGGTTGAACTTCATTCCGAAGGGATGGACAACCAGTTTAAGGTGGGAGACATTTATTTGGGAACGGTCCGCAAGATTGTCAATGGACTCAACGCCGCATTTATTGATGTTGGCTACGAGAAAGATGCCTTTCTTCATTACCAAGACCTGGGATCAAATATCAATAGCTTGTTGAAGTTTACCAAAATGGTACGCAACAACAACTACACCAACCACCTCTTGAAGGGCTTTGAAAACGAAGCAGAAATAGAAAAAGTCGGTAAAATCGACAAGATTCTAGCCAAGACCACTCAGGTTTTGGTGCAAGTTGTCAAAGAACCCATCTCAACAAAAGGCCCTAGACTATCCTGTGAGCTCTCTCTACCTGGACGTTACCTCGTGCTTGTACCCTTCTCCGACACAGTCAATGTATCGAAGAAAATACGGAGCAATGAAGAGCGCAAAAGGCTGCTCAGACTTATCAATTCAATCAAACCTGCCAATTTCGGGGTAATCATCCGAACAGTGGCTGAAGGTCAGTCCGTAACGGAACTTGATAAAGACCTTCGAAATCTTCTCGCCAATTGGGAAGAGGGAATGAGCAAATTGCTGAAAGCCAAAAGCCGGGACAAAATTATTGGAGAGATGAGCATGGCCTCCTCACTTGTGAGAGATCTGCTCAATGAATCATTCGATGCAATCACCGTAGAAGAAGAGTCTACTTACGATCAGATCCGTTCCTACATCAGGTCTATAGCGCCTGAAAAAGAAAAAATTGTCAAACTTTACAACGGTAAGGTTAAGCTATTTGAAAGTTTTGGAATCGAAAAGCAAATCAAAAGCTTGTTTGGACAGTCCGT
>JBILBQ010000031.1:0-23882 GCA_044353615.1 Algoriphagus sp.
AACCATTGTATTTGGCGATATTTCCACTTTCTACAAAATCGACGCTCGTGATCGTAAACCTCGAGATTGGAAGTCCTTCTTGATACCTGAAGATGGAGTCAGGCCCCTGTTGGGCGTAATTAGAGTATCGGAGACCACCCGAGAAGGAGAGATTTTCAGTAGGGTTCCAATCTGCAGAGATGAAGGGAGCATATTCAATGCCTCTTTGTTTTTGGATAGTTTCTGGCAGTATCCCGGATTCCTGAGTCAAGGGGATCAAGGATTCTGATCTCATTTGGTATTGAATCGCTTCGGCTCCGAAGTTTATATCCACTTTCTCCAACGTCCATAATCCTGTTATTTTTCCTTGGTAGTAATACAGCCCATTTTTGATTTTGGAAGGGTCTACTAGAGAAGGTTCAAAAAAACTGTTGTTGAATGAACCGTAAGCGGCCATCCCGACTATCGAAAGATTATCGGTTACTAAATTCCTGCTCCTCAAAGAACCGACAAGGTTGTCCCATTCAAACCCGAATTGATTGGAAAACTTGAAATAATCACCGGTGGATAGCAGGCTAACGTCCAGGCTATTCTTTTGAGTTAGCTGATGGTTAACATCAAAATAGATGTCATGGAACTTAATATCACTGTTTTGGATATCTCCTGCATCGGCGAGGTTCAACAGCCAATTGGCATTGGACATTCTAGTGGCCAGAATTAGGGAGGTTTTTTCAGGGACAATCGGCCCTTCTACCATCAGTTTGCTGACGGCAGTGCCCAATGAGGCACTTCCTTCCCATTTTTCTTTATTTCCATTACGCATTTCAATGTTGAGGGCAGACGAACTCCTTCCTCCAAAATAGCTTGGAACAGCACCTTTATACAAGGTGAAATTTTGTAAAGCATCGCCATTGAATGAGGATAAAA
The DNA here is from genome assembly GCA_044353615.1 of Algoriphagus sp. Taxonomy (GTDB): domain Bacteria; phylum Bacteroidota; class Bacteroidia; order Cytophagales; family Cyclobacteriaceae; genus Algoriphagus. Next base: position 907 of record JBILBQ010000031.1, read on the forward strand.
AACCCAAGGCATGGCTGTTGCTGAGTACAATCGTCTCATCCATCAGAATCAGGTTTTGATCCGCTCGACCCCCTCGGATATTCATGCCGGCAGAACCTTCTCCAACCGACGTCACACCTGGCATGGATTGAAGTACGTTGAAGACATCTGGTTCGCCAAGAAAAGTAGGTACTAGCTTGATGTCTTCGATCTTCATTTTGGTCACACCGGAAATAGGGCTTCGAATGTTTCTATCCTTTTCCTCAGCTTCAACAGTGAATACTTCCAACTCAAAATCTAGATTCACAAGTTCGACATCCAATTGACCATCCCCATACAATTGGATCTGGTAATGAACGGGCTTTTTTCCAAACTGACGGAAAACAATTCGGTGTCGGCCAGAATCTAAAGCAAGAAAATAATACCCATTTTGATCGGTGTTGTTTCCCTCAAAATAACCATCAATATGTATGGCCACTCCAGAAAGGGCCTCCTTGGTTTCCAATTGGCTTACTTTTCCAGTCAAAAAATAGCGTGCTTTCTTTGGAGAATCTTTTTGATCAAACCTCAGCTCAATGAATTCTGTCTGGGCTTGAAGATTGGTTACACAGAAGAACAATTGGACCAAAATAATCAAAGACCAAGAAAAACGGCTTTTTGGGGGCCTGTCGCTGAGCTTGTTTTCAATTTTGGAAATTGAAAAAATAGGTTGGTTTTTGACTGGCACAGGTTTTTTGTTTCTTGGTCAATGGAAATGTGAATTGATGGTTTTATTCCTTTGTTCTTTGCCAAATTAGTAATCTTCGTTTTGGCACAAAGTCTTTACTTACCTATTCAGAGAATTCCAAGAAGGAATAAATGGATTCGGAAACACGGTAAAAATCCCGAAAGGCCAATCGTTATTGGAATATTTTAAGGCCTGCTTAAATATAGATATTTTAAAAACAGATAGCAGCGATTACAACAGAATTGAAATTTTCTTTGATGAATGGTTTTTAGACCAATGACAGAGGTCCGAAATTTTTAGGGTCTCAGCCTTTTCGATTTAATTTTTGATCTGCGAGAAAGCGCTTCATCTACTAAACTAGAGGGCCGCTAAGCAACGGGGTAAAATGGTGAAATCAGGAGTTGGTAGGGAGTTTAGTTAGAAAAAATTAGGTTTGGATCTACTTACCAACTTGAATTGCCTGATAAGTTGGTATTTTTAGGTGTTTTTAAATTATGCCCGGCTATGATTAAAGTTTCCCTCCCCATTTTTGTTTCCATATTCTTGGTTTTAGCTCCCATAGGGAATGGAAAGGCGATCCATCTTCCTGAACAGCCAAACTTTTGTCTATTTAAAAACCCACTTTGTTTTTACAATTTGGATGTGCTTCGGTATTTGCAGGTACTGCATCAAAAGCAAGAATATGCCCAGATGGCCAAGTTTTTTTACGGGCCAAAGAAGCAGGAGCTTGGGGCTGCTAAATTAGCGACAGCCTTGGCAGATGTGGATTTTGGGTACGCGCTCAAGCGGGTAGGAATTAAGGAGGCAGATACCAAAAATTGGTCTTTGACTTATCAACGAACGATTTTGGGAACCCAAGAAAACTTTAAAATTGAAGCTTCATTGCTCAACGATACTTGCCGTGTGTATCTGGATGAGAAAAAATGGCAAATTCTTTTTGGCTTGGATTAATAGTTCAAAAGTGTCATGAAGATTTTTCCTAATTTCAGTAAATTCAAACAGCATTTATACAAATTCAAAAACACAAATCTTATTACTATGAAAAAGCTAATTGCCCTTTTATTTCTAGTTGTCGCAGGAACTGTTATAGTTCAAGCGCAAGAAATGTCCACTCAAACATTCAATGAGTGGAAGATTGTTACGGTGGTGGAGTCTATTGTTCCTATGGGCCTTGGACGATCTCGAATGATTGAGAACATGACCGATGTGAATACAGAGGATTTTAGAACGAGTCGAGTAGATGGGAAAACTTCATCTCAAAGATCCGTGAGCAGAAAGGAATTGAAGGTAGATAAGTTTGATGAAGCCAAGCTGCTCAACTTCTTCAGTGTCGCAGGGATAAATTTTCAGAATATTGCATCCAATGATGCGATGATTGCCGCTCGTATCATGGAACTGGAGTCAGAAGGATATACGATGGCTTATGTGACTAGCGCAGTGGAAAGCGTTGGAGGTAAAGATGACGATAGTGGAATTTTTATTTCTCGGATGTATTTCCGCAAGACTGTTTCTTTAAAGTAAATCAAAGAATTCTGCTAATTTAGAGTAGCCTTGCCTTGAATAGGGAAGGCTACTTTTTCATTTTTTCTCCTTCGTCAAATCCCTTCCTGAATTGCTCCATCCTCTTATTTAGAGAAACAAGGTGTTATACTGCCTTAATTTCTGATTTTTTGCACTAGATATTTTAAAATAAAATTACATTTTTATTATAAAGCATGTAACTAATTTTATTATTTTAAAATTATAATTAAACAAAAAATAGTAAATATGTAAAAAACAAGATTTTGACCCTTTCAACGTGTAATTAAGTTTGAAAAATTAGTGTATTTGCTAGTAAGCTTTGTTAAATCACTTGGTCATGAATCTTGAAGGCAAAGGAACCAGTTTATTTTTTTTAACCTGTTTTCTCATCTTTTTTTCCTTGTCCATTCAGGGACAATCTCTCCGAAACGAGAGCTGGGTGGCCATGGGTTCTACAGCGCAGGCTAATCGAGTGGGAGGTGTAGTAGTCCAACAATCCATTGGGCAAAGTAGTGTGGCGGGAGTATTTGCATCGGCAACGACACGAATTAGCCAAGGATTTTTGCGTGGAATCCGCATAGTGACCAAAGAAATCAAACTTCCATTTGAGGTCATCGCCTTCCCAAATTCTTTTACTGAACGCATTGCGTTTCGATTCACCACCGAGCATCAGGAAGCTACCCAAGTACTAATCTACGATGGGCTGGGAAAATTGGTCTATGAGGCAACGCATCAACCTAAAAACCAAGAAATTCACCTGAATCTACCCTTTCTAGCAACAGGGGTATACATCGCACACCTGAGGTCAGGAAATAAGTTTGTTCAAAGCCGTATAATCAAAAAACCATGAGAACTCTTTTTTTAGTATGCGCCTTCCTGATAGGAATGCAGCTCCCCTTGTTTGGGCAGGAAATCTTCATCAAAACAGGATTTAATTCCAGTACCTATGATTTTCGTTCGGTATCTGGGGATCAACTTTTGGATTTCACACCTGGAATAGGCTCTTCTATTCAAACGGGGATGGGCTTTCCTTTTTTGCTGAAGAAAGCAAAGGAAGATTCTATCCAAGTGGGGCCCTCGTATTCTCCCCACTGGTTTAAAAATGAAGTTTCCCTCAACCTAGACAACTTTAATTCTTTTGGGGGGAATCTTAACAACAATTACAGCTGGGAAACTACCTATGGGGGGCTGACTAATTCCATTTCTTTTCTGGCCCACATCGGGGAAGTAGAACTTGGATTGAGGGGTCTTTTAGGGGTTTCTGGAATGATTTCGGGCACCCAAGTAATTAATAATTCCAGGTTCACGCTAAATGGGCAAGATGATTTTTCAGGACTTTTTGCTCGAGCTGGTGGGGGCGTTTCAGCCTCTTATCCCGTGTTTCAGCGAGGGTTTATAAATCTTACCTATTCCTATTCAAGGAGTTCCCGCTTGGGAGGCTCACAAGATGAAAAAGTAATTTTTCTCACCCACAGCCTATTGTTTGGCTTGTATGTTCAATTGAATTGATATGAAAAAGTCAGCACTTATTTTTTGGATGTGGATCCTGGCAGGATCTGCATTTTCTCAAGTTCCAGGAATCACCTACCAAGCGGTCATTATGGACAGCCAGGTATTGCCCGGCGAGGACAACCGAAATTCACCCTTGGTGGAAAAGGAAATTTGCTTAAAGTTTGTTTTTAAGAATCCCAGTGGTGTGAGCGAGTACGAGGAGGTGATTTCGACCACCACAGATGCCTACGGAATGGTCAATGTGATCATTGGTACGGGTAGACCTACTGGAGGTACAGCCAATTCTTTTTCTCAGATCGTATGGAATGCGCAGGCTAAATTTTTAGAAGTGTCTTTTGATAAATCTGGAAGCTGCACCACGTTTGTATTACTCAGTAGTCAGCAATTTACAGCGGTACCTTTTGCGCTCTATGCGGCTACCTCAGGAAATATAGGGCCAGCTGGCCCAGTAGGTCCTCAGGGTGCTATAGGTCTCACGGGTGCAGTAGGCCCGATAGGACCAGTAGGAAGCATGGGTTCAAGTGCCTATCAAGTTGCGGTGGCTGCTGGTTTTTTAGGGACAGAGTCGCAATGGCTAGCCTCCTTGCAAGGAGTAGCTGGAGCATCCGGTCCACAAGGAATTCAAGGGCTTGCTGGACTAAATGGATCCAACGGAGCGAATGGATCCAATGGAGTAAGTGCTTACCAGCAGTGGTTAAATTTAGGAAATATAGGGACTGAATCAGATTTCTTAGCTGCACTACGCGGTGCAGCCGGTGCTACTGGGGCCACAGGCCCACAGGGTGCTCGAGGTACAGATGGGGCATTAGGGCCTCAAGGGCCTGCCGGTATTGCAGGGGCTACGGGCACACAGGGTGCCCAGGGCACAAGTGGTGCCAACGGTCAAAATGGTCCAAGCGCCTACCAAGTGGCGGTTAGTACAGGTTTTCTGGGTACTGAATCGCAGTGGCTCGCTTCACTTACTGGGCCAGTAGGTCCCACCGGTTCACTAGGACCCCAAGGCGTGGCAGGTCCAGTGGGTCCATCAGGGCTTAACTGGAAGGGGGCTTGGTCTGCCACAGAAAGCTATGTCATAGATGATGCGGTAGGGTATAATGGTGCTTCTTGGTTTTGTATAAACCCAGTAAGTAATTTAAATTCCACCCCAGATACCGACCCTACCAATTGGGCTTTGTTAGCCTCTCAGGGATCACCTGGGCCACAAGGTCCTGGAGGAATATCAGGTGCTATGGGTCCAGCAGGTCCCCAAGGAACTCAGGGTCCTACAGGTGCTCAAGGTGCTGTAGGGGCTACAGGCCCTCAAGGGGTGCAAGGGACAACTGGTGCTACAGGAGCACAAGGTTCTATTGGTTTGACTGGACCTCAGGGGCCTAATGGAACCAATGGCATCTCTGCCTATCAAGCCTGGTTGAATTTAGGCAATACGGGTTCGGAGTCGGTCTTTATTGCCTCGCTTACTGGACCTATAGGTGCGGCAGGCGCTACAGGTGCGCAGGGTACGATGGGTGCGCCTGGTTTGACAGGTCTTCAAGGACCTGCAGGTGCAACAGGGCCTCAAGGAATTACGGGAGCTACAGGACTACAAGGTACAGTAGGAGCTACTGGTGCAATTGGATTGACAGGTCCACAGGGTTCAGATGGTACTCCTGGCTTACAAGGCCCCATTGGTTTGACAGGTCCTCAAGGCCCAATTGGGACGAACGGGTCCAATGGATTAAGTGCCTATCAGCAATGGTTGAATTTGGGTAATGCAGGAACTGAAGCAGATTTCATAGTTGCCTTACGTGGCGCAGCCGGTGCAGCTGGAGCCACAGGGCCTCAAGGTGTTCGAGGTACAGATGGCGCGCCTGGTCCTCAAGGTCCTACGGGTGTTGCAGGGGCTACGGGCCCACAGGGTGCCCAGGGTACAAGTGGTCCCAACGGTCAAAATGGTCCAAGCGCTTACCAAGTTGCTGTTAGTACAGGTTTTGCGGGGACGGAATTGCAGTGGCTCTCCTCACTTACAGGTGCTTCGGGCCCAGCAGGTCCTACTGGATCGCTAGGCCCCCAAGGCGTGGCAGGTCCAGTGGGTCCATCAGGGCTTAATTGGAAGGGGGCTTGGTCAGCCGCAGGGAACTATATCATTAATGATGCGGTAGGGTACAATGGTGCTTCTTATTTTTGTATTGATCCCGTAAGCAATTCTAATTCCACCCCAGATACCGACCCTACCAATTGGGCTTTGTTAGCCTCTCAGGGATCACCTGGGCCACAAGGGCCTGCAGGAGTGGCAGGTGCGACGGGTTCCACTGGACTTACCGGCTCAGTGGGTCCAGCAGGTCCCCAAGGAACTCAGGGTCCTACAGGTGCCACGGGAACTAATGGAGCTCAAGGTGCTGTGGGGGCCACAGGCCCTCAAGGGGTGCAAGGGCCAACTGGTGATTCAGGAGCACAAGGCCCTATCGGTTTGACTGGTCCTCAAGGGTCTAATGGTACCAATGGTACAAATGGCATCTCTGCCTATCAAGCCTGGTTGAATTTAGGTAATACAGGTTCTGAGTCGGTCTTTATTGCTTCGCTTACTGGCCCTGCAGGAGCGGCAGGCGCTGCAGGTGCACAGGGTACGACGGGTGCAACTGGCTTTACAGGTCCACAAGGACCTGCAGGCGCTATTGGTCCTCAAGGTATTCAAGGAGTTACTGGTGCTACTGGCGCACAGGGACCTAATGGACTTACAGGCCCTCAGGGACCCAATGGCACCAATGGCACCAATGGAATTTCTGCTTACCAAGCCTGGTTGAATTTAGGTAATTTGGGAGCTGAGTCGGTTTTTATTGCCTCACTTACTGGCCCTGCTGGAGCGACTGGCCCTGCGGGAGTCCAGGGCCCTAGTGGACCTATCGGGCTAACGGGTCCAACAGGGACTCAAGGTATCCAAGGAGCAGCTGGTTCTCAAGGTGTTCAGGGTATCCAAGGGACTACTGGAGCTACAGGTGCTACCGGCCCAGTAGGCCCTACAGGTGCCACTGGAGCTGCAGCTTCTTCCGCTAATTTTGTAGACCTGACTACTAATCAAACTATAGATGGTGCCAAGCAATTCCAAAAAGCAGCGACGAATTTAAGAGCTATAATTGTAGGAACTAATAGTATTGATTTTAGCCAAAGTAACCTAGCCTCTACCAATGTCGGAGGGGCTAATCCAGTATATATTTTATCAAACATAAAGGATGGGGGTGCTTATACCCTGGTCCTCACCAGTACCACCGACTCTGGAGCGCCTACCTTTACGGTGACTGGGTTTTCTACAGTCAAATACATGGGAACCACTTCTTTGACTACAGGTAAAGACCATATTTATTCCTTTATCGCCGTCGGGACTGTGGTGTATGTCAGTATGGCTACCGAAAACTAAACAGAAATGAAAAAGATAATATTCCTAATTCTACTTGTAAATTTTTATGGTGTTGGACAGCTTCAGGCCCAACTTTTTGGAGGGCAGCTTAAGTCAACCCCTTCTCCTTTTCCTCCTGGCCATGTGAATTGTAATCCTAAATTTCAAACTGCTGTGGTAGAGGTAACAAGTCTCACTGGAAGAATTTGGATGGATCGCAATTTGGGTGCAGAGCGTGTGCCCCTTTCAAATACGGATGCCTTAGGTTTTGGTGATCTATACCAATGGGGCAGATGGGCAGATGGGCATCAGTGTCGAAATTCAGGAACAAGATCTACCTTAAGTACTACAGATAGACCTCCCCATGATGATTTTATTACGGTACCGAGTACGAGTGGTAGTGATGATTGGCGAAACCCTAAAAATAACGCCATGTGGGGAATAAATAGGTCCTCAGGGGGAGTCAATAATCCCTGTCCAACAGGGTTTAGGTTGCCAACAGAGGACGAATTAAGAGATGAAAGAAGAAGTTGGGTTTCAATTGGAGGGAGTACTAGTACTGGGGCTTTTAACTCAGTCTTAAAATTACCTTTATCTGGCTATCGAGAACAAACTGGAGAGGTATTGGCTATAGCCGAGGGATCTCCTTACGGGTTTATTTGGGGGCAGGATGTAGCGGGGCAGGATGCTCCTAGCGATGCTAGGGCTTTGGCGTATTTTAGCGGCAATTCTTTTGAAAATAACTACAATCGCGCGCGAGGGTATGCCGTTCGCTGTATTAAATTCTAGAAACGTTCCTGATTCATTAGTTTTATTTTCTCATAGGGTTTAAATTAAGCCTTCTAAATTCAATTTATTAGAGTCTAACCCCCATATGAAAAGAAGCCTATTCCTCCTGTGTTGTGTATTTTTTAGTGGAGTTTCCTCCATTGCCCAAACCTTGTCGGGCACCTTTCCTGCTCAGGCCAATCAAACCATCACCCTGGAAGGAGCAAAGGGCTTGGCTACTTATTCGATAGGGAGCACAAAAGCAGATGAAAAAGGGCAATTTACGCTCTCCTATACCACCGGAGATTATGGAGTCGCCTTTCTTTCTGGAGAAGATAAAAAGCCTTTTGTGGTGATTCTGGAGAAAGAAGGAGTAAAGTTGGAAGGCCAAGTCCTGAGTGAAGCGAGTAGCATCCGAATTTTGCAAGGTCAAGAGAACCGCTGGTTTGAGCAGTATACCCAAGAACAGGGGAAGCGAGAGCAGGCCTTAAGTGCTTGGGGCTACCTCCAAAACCTCTATCAGAACGACCCACTTTTTGCAAAGCAGCAGGTACCCAATCAAGCGATTCAAACTGAGCTTTCACGAATTCAAAGAGAAGATGAGGCATTTATTGCTTCCCTTCCCACGGATAGTTTTGTCCGTTGGTTTTTGCCCATTCGCAAACTAGTGAGTTCGGTGGGTGCTGTTGCTCAGTACCGAACCGCAGAGCTACCACAAACGGTCACCGCTTTCAGGACTTTGGACTATTCGGATCCGCGCCTAGCCAAAAGTGGACTTTTCAGCGATGTATTGGAAAGCCAGTTTTGGCTACTTGAAAACTCCGGAGGTACCCTTGACGAGAATTATAAAAAAATGGAGGTGTCCTTGAATGCTATTTTGAAGAGTTTGGAAAAAGATGAGCTGAGGTACAATGAGGTGGTGGGCTATGTGGTGGAACTGTTGGAGCGGCGTAGTTTGACGCAAGCAGCGGAATACCTAGCCCTCACCGTACTCGAGCAAGATATGATAGTCCTCCAGCCTCGATTGGCTAGACAATTGGAAGGGTATCGTGCGATGAAAGTGGGCGTTAATGTGCCTGAGATCCAGTTTACAGGGGATGTTTTGCTTCAAGGTAAGCCGAACTCTTACCCTACTCGCCTATCCGAGGTAAGTGCACCCTATCGCTTGGTGATTTTTGGAGCGAGTTGGTGTCCTGCTTGTACGGAGGAGATGACGCAGCTGATCCCCTTGTATGAAAAATGGAAAAAGCTTGGGGTAGAAGCAATTTTTGTTTCCTTAGACACAGACCCCAAAGCCTTCCAAGCCTATTCTGAAGGCATGCCTTTTATTGCATTTTCGGATTACAAGAAATGGGATACCCAAGCTGTACAAGACTACTTCGTGTCTGGTTCTCCTTCCTTTTACTTAATTGACCAAGCCGGAAAGCTACTGCTACGCCCGCAATCGGTCAAGCAGATTGATGCTTGGGTAGACTGGAAGTTGGGTGGGGATACGCAATAGGGGGGCTGGTGCTTAGTACAAAGTAGAAATACGAAGTACGAAATACGGTATCCTCGCTACCTGAGGCAGCTAGGTACAGATTCTGACTACCTGCCCGCCGCGGTGGGTAAAATATCGAACGCCGGACGCTGATTTTTGAATGTCGAATTAGGGATTCGTAATGAGATCGGAATAACGACCCTAATGAACTTTGGAGAAAAATGCGAATCCCTACTTTGTACCTGGTACTTGGTACTTTGTACCCACCACGGCGGGCAGGCGAAATACGGTAACTTGCTACTTTTAATAATGTCGAATGCTGAACTCCGATTTAAGAATGAAGAAGTAGGGGAGATGTACCAAGTACGAAGTACCCACCGCGGCGGGCAGGCGAGATCTGGTATTGTGTTGTACTGCGTACTGTCTTGGCTCTTGCCTGCCTGCCGCAGGCTGGTGTCTCGTCTCTTGCTTCTAAAGGATCTTGGTACTTAGTACTTGGTACCTAGTACATCTGTTAGAACTTGTAATCAAAGCACTTCAAAGCGCGATCCCGCTGCCCTCTTCGTTTTTGATTTCCAGCAAGAAACTGGTACCGAAGGGAAAACTCATGCGAACCTTTGGTGTTTGCACCAACCTGCGAGATCATCCAATCGTAGGAGTAGCCTACAATTAGTCCATTTTCAAGTGATACTCCTAAAATTCCTATGAGGGATTCGTAGTTTTTTAGTTCTGTTTGAGTTATCATTCCCCGAAAGCCAAGTCCAAAAATAAAGGAATCGTATTTGGTTTGCGCACTGAGGTCCAACTGCGAAAACACGCCTTGCTTTTTAAAGTTGGCCAATAACGAAAAATACCGCTCTCGATTATTGCTCCAATAGCCTGTAGGGCCCAATTCTTTTTCCCAGCCAGCCTGCACACCATATTTGATGGGCAAAAATTCAAATTCGCTGTAGGTTGAATTTAGCATTTTGGGGCTATTCAAATGGTGCCCACTAACGCCTATCCAAAAACTTGGACTGGCATACATGAGTCCAAGCCCTAAATCTAAATAGCCAAAGGGTTCCAATTGGTCGAGGTTGTCTATGGAATTGGGATTTATCGCTCGGTTAAACACATCGATTTGATCCCCATAGATTAGGTTCTCTAGGTTTCCACTTCGTCTTGCATAGGTGACTTGGGTTCCCATGCGGATACTACTAAAGTCTGAGACTTTCAAGTTATAGGAATAGAGGAGACCCAATTCGCTGGTGTTCAAACTCATATTTTCTTCATTGTAGGAGTTTGCTACCAATCCAATTCCACTTTGAAGGTCAAAGCTGTAGTGATCAATAAATGCAGAATAGCCATTGAAGTCAAAATCGAGTCCGGGCCATTGTTTGCGGTAATTTATTCCCACTCGAGTCAATTCGCTCGACCCAGTTAAAGCCGGATTAAGGTTGAGTGGACCTGCGAAAAACTGAGAAAAGTGGAAGTCTTGTGACTTTAGCGTAGTCGTAAGCAGTAGGCTTAGGAGTAGTATAATGACTTTTTTCATGCTTATCTGCCTAAATAAAATACGGAGGACTGATCAATCACACGACCATCAAGGGTGGTGTGTTTTACTTTACATATATAATTCCCAATAGGTGCCATTTCTCCTTTGTATAGTCCATCCCATCCTTTGGCTTCTAGGTCTTTCGATTCATAGAGTATTTCACCAAACTTATTCACGATTAATACATGAACATCACTGATGTATAACATTTTAGGATAGTAATTATCGTTTATTCCGTCTTTGTTTGGGGTGAATACAGTCGGAAATTTAAGGTAATAATCTGTGATGACAATATTTTTGGAAAAGCTTACAATGCAGCCATCCAGGTCTTTTAATTTTAACGTAACGGTGTAGGTGCCTTCTTTGACATACTTGTGTGTTGGAACTGAATCTGTACTAGTTCCACTATCTCCAAAATCCCAAGATACATCCTTGTATTTCCCGGTGCTTAAATTATTAAACTTCACCTCAAAGTTGACCAAATTTTCATTTGTTAAGTCAAAAGATTCAGATTTAAAATCAAATCCCGGAACCGGCGGATCGACTTCAATGACCTCCATTCGCTTGGTTACAATACATCCATTTCCGTCTGTTACCGTAACAATAAATGCTCCCAACTCCTGGGTATCCATAATTAATCCATCATTTGTCACTGTTCCTCTATTCCAAGTTACATTGTAAGGAGGAACTCCCCCTTTCACGTTTACTTTAAAGTTGGATTTCAATGCTCTTGGTTCGCAAACTCGAACAGTAGTTTGAACAACACTTGCTTCAAGTGCGGCGGGACGAATTACAGTGAATTGTTTGAGAACGCGGCAGCCGTTGGCATCCACCAATTCCAAGCTGTAGGAGCCTGGGCCAATAGCGGAAAGGTTTTGAGTGTTACTTCCGTTGCTCCAGGTGTAGGTGTAGGGAGGAGTTCCTCCAATAGGATTAATTGAAATGGAGCCTGAATTTTGTTCCACGCAATCCAAGGCATCAGTTACTGCAGTGGAAAGATCGAGAGCCTGAGGTTCGTTGATTACGAACTCCTTATCCACTTTACATCCCCCTGCATCTGTGATGACTACACTGTAAACGCCCTTTTCTAGGTTGTTTAAGGTAGCGCCTTGAGGCCCATGTGCCCATTGGATTTTAAATGGAGCCGTGCCGCCGAGGATACTGAATGTGATCGATCCATCCTTCTTGCCAAAGCAGGTGATACTTTTAGAGATATCATTCGTGATTTGCAAGGGGGCAAGGGGTTGTGTCAGGGTGATGGGAGTGGTGCTTTTCTGGCAACCTGTTTGGTCTGTGAGGGTAAGGACATATTCTCCTGCCTTAAGCGTAGCAAAGGAAAAAATATCGAGGTCTATCGGTCCGGAAGAAAGGGATATGGTTGAACCCGTATAGTCCTTTCCAGTAATGGTATAGGTGTATTTCTTTACTCCTCCCGATCCTTGGACAGAGATGTTTCCCGTAGCGTCTCCATAGCAAAGTATATCTTTTCTGCTGGCGACCACCTCAGTTAAAGTGACTGCGACCACCTCAATTTTAGATGGGTTCGAAGTAACCGAAGTACAGCCTCCCGTAGCAAAAGAGAGTTGCACGTAGTAGTAAAGGGTACCGACTGCAGTGGTAGGAGGCGTAAATGTCGCTGCAGTTTTTCCTGGGATTGCTGTTCCACCCGTGTTTAAGTTGGTGGTATTGCTAAACCACTGGTAGGTAGGGATACCCGTGCCCCCTGAATAGGCGACAGTTAAATCCGGTGTGGTTCCATTTTGACAAACGGCAGCGTTTGCTGGCTGTGTTGTAATGGCAGGTTGAGCAACTATTTGAACCGTGGCGGTATTGCTTACCACCTTACAACCTGATGGGGTTTGCGTTACTTCTACGTAGTAGTAGAGGGTACCGATGGTAGTGATAGGAGGAGCGAATGTTGGGGCAGTTTTTCCTGCGATTGCTGTTCCTCCAGTTTTTGAGTTCGTGGTATTGCTAAACCACTGGTAGTTTAATGTGCCTGTTGAACCGGTCACTGCGACTGACAGGTCTGGGGTAGTTCCACCTAGGCAGGCAACCCCATTTAAGGGCTGTGTTGAAATGGTAGGAGGCGCAACGACTTGAACAGTGGCGGTAGCGCTAACGGCTTTACAACCGGAGGCGCTTTGAGATACCTCTACATAATAGTAAGTAGTGCCAACTGTCGTTGTTGGCGGGGTGTAGGTAGCAGTTGTGCCATTGGTTGTGATTTGAGTTCCCCCGGTGCTGGAATTCGTGGTATTTCTAAACCACTGGTAAGTAGCGGTAGTGCCTATGCCGCCAGAAATGGTGGCAGTTAGGTTCGTTGGAGTCGCGTTCTGACAAAGAATTTGACTTGTGACTGGTTGGGAGGTAAAAATCGGATCTGCAACCACTCGAACTTGAGCCGCATTGCTGGAAATAGAAGAACCGCAGATAGAACCAGTAAGGGTGATGACGGCATAGTAATAGTAGTCTCCTGCAGTGGTAAATACAGGAGGAGTAAACGAAGCTGCTGTGGCGCCTGCGATAGCAGTTCCTCCTGAGTTTGAATTGGTGGGTGTGGAGAACCACTGGTAAGCAGCTGTGCCAGTACCTCCAGCGAAGGCTACCGTCAAGGGGTTGGTAGTTCCTCCAACACAGATACTTTGGAGGGCTTCAGGTTGGGTCGTGACTGAAGCAACTGACACTACCTCAATTTTAGCTGGGTTAGAAGAGACCGTAGTGCACGTACCAGTAGTACCGAAAGTAAGTTGGGTATAGTAGTACGTGATACCTACAGTAGTTGTAGGGGGAGCATAAGTTGCTGAAGTAGCACTAGCGATAGCAGTTCCCCCGGTGTTGGAGTTGGTGGCACTGCTATACCACTGGTAGGTAGGAGTACCTGTGCCTCCAGTATAGGCCACGGTTAATGCTGGGGTAGTTCCATTTTGGCATGCGGAAGCACCTAAAGGCTGTGTCGTAATGGAAGCTCTTGGGTTGACCTGTACGGAGACTTGGAAAGTTGGGCCACTGCAACTCCCATCCGTACCATACCTTGGAGTCACTGTGTAGATGACCGTTGATGTCAGATTGGTAGTGTTGGTGAGTGTTTGACTGATGGATGTTTGAGGAGTAGTGACAGCAGATTCTCCAGTGACGCTGGTGTTATTGGCGACTGTCCAGGTGTAGCTTACGCCTGCAGGGACGATGTCGCTCCCTCCCGTAGCAGGAGTTACCGTGAAGGTTTCTCCGGAGCAGATGGGGGTTGCTGTTTTATTTCCAATAACTACAGTAACTGGTGGTTCTACAATTACGGTTAGTACGAAAGGAGTTCCTGTGCAGGTTCCGCTCCTAGGGGTTACATTGTATATTACTGTTTGTTGTTGGGTGGTTGTATTGATTAGACCAGAAGAACTTGTTGTGCCACCGAAGAATTGCTGATAGATATTCTGCGCATTTTCATTGGTTACATTGTTATTTGATCCATTAGGAGCGACGTTCCAAATGTATTCTGTGGTGGATGGGACGATGTCATTATTTACACCACCGGCAGGCACTTTGTACTGAAAAGGCGTTCCGGAACAAACATAGATCGTATGTGCTGTTATGACCGGTGTCGGACAGAAGACGTTGTTGGTGAAGGCATCTGATGGATCCACGTTGGCCACACCAGTTTCGGGATAGGTAGGGGCCACTATGACTGTACCTTCCATGGGGTTTTGTTTCGCCCTTTGAAAAACAAGGGGATTAGAAACACTTGGATCCCATCCACTGCGGGAGTTTGTGTACGCAATAGCTGCTTTTAGGGGTGGATGAAAACCTACTCCTGATTCGAAAGAAAATGCAGATGCAAATGAAGCTTGAACTAGAAATATGGATAGTACTATTTTTCTTGAGAGCTTCATTGTATTGCTTAAATTCTAATTTAGAATGTATTAGTTAAGAGTAAGATTATTCGAAAAGTGGTAGGTGGTTTTTTCTGAAGGCTACAATTGAATCCACATTTTTGTAAACTTCAAACCTTGTTTACTTTAGGTACTGGCAACACAGCGGATACTATGTTTGGTTTTTAAAATTGATTTGGGTCAATCAGTAGAATTAAACTAGGTAGTTAAAAACTTTGTGCTTTTGTGTTTTACCTAACTCATCTTCTCATTCAATTAAATAGAAAGAGATTTATAGTAAGGGATTTAAAAATAGGCTAAAATTTTGGTAATCAAAACTTTTGGCATTCATTTCGACGTTCTTTACTCAGCGTTCGATATTCGACATTGGTTTCAATTCCGTAATTCGTAGCTCGTACCTCGCACTTTCCACCCTACTTCGTACCAGCCTGCCGCAGGAAGGTACCTAGTACTTGGTTCAAAAAATTACAACTCCAACTGCCGGCGGTACATCTGAATGGTATTCTCCAATCCATAATACAAGGCGTCACAAATTAGCGCATGACCGATGGACACTTCTTCCAACTGAGGGATGTGCTGCTTGAGGTAAGCTAGATTGTGGAGGTCCAAGTCATGGCCAGCATTGATACCCAAACCGAGTTCAGTGGCCAATTTAGCCACCTCTAGGTAAGGTTGAACAGCCTTTTCTCGATCTAAGGGATAACCAGAGGCATAAGGCTCGGTGTAGAGCTCTACCCGGTCTGTGCCAGTAGCCTTGGCCGGCTCAAAATACTTGGCTTCAGGATTGATAAAAATAGACACTCGAGTACCCATCTCTTGAAGCTCAGCGACGATATCCCGAAGCATCGCTTGATGTTGGATGGTATCCCAACCGCTATTGGAAGTAATGGCTGTGGGAGGATCAGGAACTAAGGTGGCTTGAGCGGGCTTCACAGTTCGGATAAGTTCCATAAATCGCGCATCGGGATAGCCCTCAATATTGAATTCGGTACAGACCACTTGTGCCAAGTCCATCACATCTTGGTAGCGAATGTGCCGCTCATCAGGGCGAGGATGCACGGTGATTCCCTGTGCTCCAAACCGTTCGCAATCCAACGCCACTTTGGCCACATTGGGATTATTGGCTCCTCGGGCATTCCGGATGGTGGCAATCTTATTGATATTTACACTTAGCTTTGTCATTTCGGCATGGAAAAATGGGTATTTTTACCCCTTTAGAGTGGGATAACACAAAACTAAAACTTATGAGCTTAAAGCAGAGAATAGAAGGCGAAATTAAATCCGCCATGTTGGCAAGAGACAAGGTAAGGCTGACCGCTTTACGAGCGATCAAGTCTATCATCTTACTGGAAGAGACCAAAGAAGGGTTTTCTGGAGAATTGAGTGCTGAGGATGAATTAAAAGTATTGACCAAATCTGCCAAACAGCGAAAAGACTCAGCTGAAATCTACGAAAAGCAAAATCGTGCCGACCTCCTAGAAGTGGAATTGGCCGAGTTGGCGATTATTCAGGAGTTTTTGCCAAAGGCTTTGTCCACAGAGGAACTGGTACAAGCAATTAAAGCCATCATCGCGAGCTCTGGTGCCACGGGCCCCAAGGATATGGGCAAGGTAATGGGATTGGCGAGCAAAGAGTTGGCTGGAAAGGCAGACGGCAAGGAGATTTCAGAGCAGGTTAAACTTCTATTGGCAAATTAAATTGGAACCGGTAGACGTAGTCATCCTTCTTCTTTTAGGCTTGGGGGCCTATGAGGGCTATAAAAAAGGCCTGCTGATGAGTATTATCGGCCTGGTTGGCTTTGTATTGGCTATTGTTTTGGGAGTTTATTTTATGGAAGGGGTAAGCAAATGGCTCGCTTCAGAAACAGATGAAGCAGCTTTTGGCTTACCCATACTCGCGTTTTTACTGATTTTTTTCTCCACCCTCTTTCTAGCGAACCTTGCCGGAAAGGCACTCAAAAAAATGGTGGCCCTGGTGCTCTTGGGAGGGCTTGATAGTTTGGGTGGAGCGGTACTCGGTATCGTACGAACTGGCTTTTTTATCAGCTTACTCGTGTGGGTATTGGGTAGAATCGAGATGGATATCTTTAAAGATTGGGAGAAAAAAAGTGAGTACTTGTCCTACCTCAAACCGCTTACTCCGGGGGTTTTAGAAATCTTAAGTCCCATTTTGCCTACCGTAAAGGAAGCAGGACAAGAACTCCTCGAAAAGGTGGAAAAAGGAAGTGGGAATCTGGATTAAATCCCTTTGAACCGCTTATCGCAGGTCGATCACTTCTATGCCTGGATATTTTTTAACATCAAACATAAAGTAGCTTAATGGAAGGCTTGGAGATGCTTTTAGATTTTTAAACGAATAGGTAAAAACGCCTCCCTGCCCATCTAGCATTTCCCAGCCCAACAGCTGCTGCGTCGCTTTTTCTACGAGCAGGCGAACCTGCTTGAAAGGGGCATTGGATTTTAATGCAGTCAGTTCTACCGTGGAAATGGGCTTCCCTTGATAGGTTTTGTCTGCCAAAAGCTTGTAGTTAAATCCAGATTGGTACAGGGTATAGATGTTGGAAGGGGTCAATTCGCCCTCCATCCCGGCGGCATCGTTGATGGTTACTTCTTTGTATCCTGCCGTTTGGATAAAGGTCCACACGGTCTTGCCGTCGTTGTAAATCTCTTGATCTGGAAGTTTGAGGCGGTACTTATCGCCTAGGACCGCTACCTCTCCAGTTTGCCGGTCACCTACTCCTCCATCATCTTGGAAGGTATATTCAAAGCTTGCGGTAAATCCCTTCATGCTTTGAAATTTTTGGCTCATGGCATCCAACACTACTTTTGCCTTGGGGTCTTTTTGAGCTTGGCTAGGTGCCGCGAGAAAGCAGGAAGCTAAAAATGCAAAAAAAAGAAATTTAAGATTCATGGAAGGTCTGCTGTAATCCGTAAGGCATCGCTTACAAACTACTCAATAACCGTTCCAAACTTACTTCGTCCTGAATTAAAACCTCTCGCGCTTTGGATCCTTCAAAGGGTCCCACCACTCCTGCAGCTTCCAACTGATCGACGATCCTGCCGGCACGGTTGTATCCCAACTTCAGCTTGCGCTGGATCAAGGAGGTGCTGCCCTGCTGGTGGAGTACGATCAAGCGTGCTGCCTCATCAAATAATGGGTCTCGATCCGACAAATCAACGTCCATCCCTGAGCCCTCGCCATCTTCCCCAACATATTCTGGAAGGAGGTAAGCTGAGGAATAGCCTTTTTGTTCCCCAATCCAATCGCAGACTGCGTCCACTTCTGGGGTATCTAGGAAGGCGCATTGGATACGGGTCATTTCAGATCCGACAGAAAGGAGCATGTCCCCCATTCCGATCAATTGATCTGCTCCGCCTGCATCCAAAATGGTGCGCGAGTCAATCTTCGAGGTCACGCGAAACGATAGTCGGGCGGGGAAGTTCGCCTTGATCACACCCGTAATCACATTTACCGAAGGACGCTGCGTTGCTACGACCAAGTGGATACCAATGGCACGGGCGAGCTGTGCCAAGCGCGCAATAGGCGCTTCAATTTCTTTGCCTGCAGTCATCATTAAGTCCGCCAACTCATCAATCACAAGGACGATGTAGGGCATAAAATAATGTCCTTTTTCGGGGTTCAGTTTTCGAGCCACGAACTTGGCATTGTATTCCTTCAAATTACGTACCCCCGCTTCCTTGAGCAAAGTATAGCGGTTGTCCATCTCCATACACAAGGAGTTGAGCGTATGGATTACTTTCTTGGTATCCGTGATGATTGCTTCCTCGGCACCGGGAAGCTTGGCCAGGAAATGTCGTTCAATCTTGTTGAATAAGGTCAATTCCACCTTCTTGGGATCCACTAAGACAAACTTCAGTTGAGAGGGGTGCTTCTTGTAGATCAAGGAGGCCAAAATCATGTTGAGGCCTACTGACTTTCCTTGTCCTGTGGCCCCTGCCATCAGCAAGTGAGGCATTTTGGCTAGATCGGCTACAAAGACCTCGTTGGAGATGGTTTTTCCTAAGGCAATCGGAAGGTCCTTGTCGGACTTCATGAATTTTTCGGTACCCAGCACTGCGCGAGCCGGCACCAATTCTCGATTTTTGTTGGGCACCTCGATACCAATAGTGCCTTTACCTGGAATTGGCGCGATGATACGGATTCCTAAGGCCGCCAAACTCAAGGCAATGTCATCTTCCAAGTTTTTGATCTTGGAGATTTTTACCCCTGGATTTGGGATAATCTCGTACAAGGTCACTGTGGGCCCGATGGTCGCCTGAATTCCTTGGATACCAATCTGGAAGTTCTCCAAGGTGGTTACAATCTTGTCCTTGTTTTCCTCGAGTTCCTGACGGGAAACTGTGACTTTCTTCACATCGTATTCATTGAGCAAGTCTATCGTCGGATACTTGTATCGAGGAAGGTCTAGCGTAGGATCGTAGGGATCCAAATTTTCCACCTCCTCAGCAGTCTTTTCTTCTTCAGGACCCTTTTGTACAGTAAAATTTCCTTCCTTCAGAAGGATAGTGTCGGTTTCGCTTTCTAGCAAGTTGACCTGTGGCACATCAAAAAGGTCCTCCTCCAAGTCATCGGTGAATTGTGGGGTTGGATTTGGAGTTGGTGCTGGAGCTTCTTCTACCAAACTAAAATCCACTTTATCCCCAGCCGTAGGCAATTCTGGATCGTCTGCCTTCACTTCCCAGGCACTCCCATCGTCTTCAATGTCTTCTTCCTCCGCCCCTAAAAATGGAGAAGGAATGCTCGAGTTGGAATTCTCGTCGAATTCAGAGTCATCCGAAGACTTGGTCTTGGGAGGGAACCAATTGAGTTGCTGTACGCCATAGAACAACACGATGAAAATGAATAGGGTCCCGAAAATCAACAGCCAAGTACCCATTCCCAAAAAGTCATAAGAAAGCTTTGCCAGTTCATAGCCCAATCCCCCTGAAGCAAAGCTCCAATAGGAATATCCCTCGATCAAGATCCCTGCATAGCCTGTTACTAAACCAATCCATGCCGCAAAAAATAAGGCAAAGACCGCATAGCGCGTGAGAGAATACAGGGAGACCTGAAAGATCCAACGAAAGCCAATTAGAAATAAGAAGGGGGGAAAAAGGAAAGCTGCTACGCCGAACCAACGGAAAATCATCCAGTGGGCTGCTTGAGAGCCTAAGTATCCCAACCAGTTTTTTGACTCCTTGGCTGCATCTCGGATGGATTGATCGGTATTGTTAATTACCAAACTCTGATCCTGCGGCCCGTTCATCAAGTAAGAGGCAAAAGCGACTCCCAGAAAAATGCTGATCGAAATCAATACAATTCCGAATACAAGGCCCACTTGTTTGGTTTCTATTTTTCCAAAGGAGAAGGAAGGCTTTTTCGGTTCCGGACTCGCCTTGGGCGCGTTTTCAGTTTTCTTTCGAAACGTATTGGTCTTGGGTGATTCGGATGCCATTTGAAAATAAAATACGAAGGTTAATGTTAGCCAAAAGCGAGAAGAATGCCAACTTACTTTGCGAAATATAGCTGAAGACCCTTCTTGATTTTTTTGATCAAGCTTGGTCCCTCATAAATCATGCCCGAGTACACTTGAACTAGGCTTGCGCCAGCCTCCAGCTTCTCAATTGCATCTTGTGCGGTGAAAATCCCTCCTACACCGACGATTGGAAAAGCTCCTCCCGACTGCTGATGTAGGTAGCGGATCACTTCCGTGCTTCTTTTTTCCAAGGCCTTTCCACTCACTCCACCCGCACCGATGTTTTCTAGGCTAGCCGGATCAACACTCAAATTGGAACGATCCAGCGTGGTATTGGTGGCGATAACGCCCTCAATTTGCGTTTCTCGTACAATCTCAATGATGTCGTCAAGCTGTCCATTGCTCAGATCTGGAGCAATCTTGAGTAGGATCGGCTTGGGCTGTGCGTGTTGCGCATTGGCAGCCTTCACGCCTAGTAATAACTTTTTCAAAGGTTCCTTTTCCTGGAGGTCGCGGAGGTTGGGGGTATTGGGTGAACTTACATTCACCACAAAATAATCTACGTAGGGATGCAGCGCTTCTAGGCAATACAAGTAGTCGGAAAGCGCCTCCTCATTTGGAGTCACCTTGTTTTTGCCGATGTTCCCACCCACAATGACGGAAGACTTTCTTTTTTTGAGCCGGTCAATGGCGCCCAGCACTCCTCCATTGTTGAAGCCCATGCGGTTGATCAGGGCCTCGTCCTGAGGCAAGCGAAAGAGTCGAGGCAGGGGATTGCCTTCTTGGGGCTTCGGGGTGAGGGTGCCGATCTCAATAAAGCCAAAACCCAGCATGGCCATCTCATCAATCAACTTTGCGTCCTTGTCAAAGCCGGCAGCCAAGCCAACAGGGTTTGAAAATTTCAAACCAAAGACTTCCCGTTGCAAACTCGGATCCTCCAATTTGAATAGGGAATGCAAAATTGGCTTCAGCAGGGGAAAGTTAAAGGCCCATTTGATCATCCCAAAGGTAAAATGATGGGCAGTTTCTGGCTGAAGTAGAAAAAGGAGTGGTTTGAAAATCTTCTTGTACACCGTTGAAAACATAGAGGCTGGGCAGAGCAAAATCGCTTTTTGTAAGCGGATGGAACAAAAATAAAAAAAGAAACCGGCTTTTAGACCGGTTTCCCTTGCTTATGATTTGATGCTGTAATTTGGAGCTTCACTCGTCACACTCACATCGTGTGGGTGGGATTCTTTGGCCCCTGCCGTCGTGATTTTTACAAACTTGCCATTTACTTGTAGGTCTTCAATGGTCTTGGTGCCACAGTAGCCCATTCCTGCCTGCAAGCCTCCTACCAACTGGTACAAAACTTCCGAAACTAGCCCTTTGAATGGCACTCGGCCTACAATTCCTTCTGGCACTAATTTTTTGATATTCTCTTCAGCATCCTGGAAATAGCGGTCCTTGGAACCTGATTCCATGGCCTCCAAAGAACCCATACCTCGGTAGCTTTTGAATTTTCTACCTTCAAAAATGATCATCTCTCCAGGAGCTTCTTCGGTACCTGCCAGCAAAGAGCCAATCATGATGGAGCTGCCTCCTGCGGCAATGGCTTTGACCAAATCCCCAGAATAGCGAACTCCTCCATCGGCAATCACCGGTACGCCTGTTCCTTTCAAGGCCTCAGCACACTCATAAACAGCCGATAACTGCGGTACGCCTACGCCTGCAATGATACGGGTCGTGCAGATAGATCCAGGGCCTACACCCACTTTTACCGCATCGGCACCTGCCTCTGCAAGGGCCAAGGCCGCTTCTGGAGTAGCGATATTGCCGACAATCACTTCTAGATCGGGAAACGCAGTTTTGATTTTTCTGCAGGTATCGATTACCCCTTTGGAGTGTCCGTGGGCAGTATCGATGGAAACGACATCTACACCTGCATTCTTTAGGGCCTCAACCCGCTCTACGATGTCCGCAGTAACTCCTACTGCAGCACCTACGCGCAGTCTTCCAAACTCGTCTTTACAGGCATTGGGTTTGTCTTTTCGCTTCAATATGTCCTTGTAGGTAATTAGACCCGTCAACTTGCCTTCATCATCTACGATAGGGAGCTTTTCAATTTTATATTCCTGAAGGATCTCTTCTGCCTGCTCTAGGGAGATTCCGGACTTTGCAGTAATCAGATTTTCCCGGGTCATGATGTCACGAATCAGGCGGTTGGCATCCTTAATAAACCGCAGGTCCCGGTTGGTGATGATTCCCTTGAGCACCTTGTGCTCATCTACCACCGGAATGCCTCCAATATGAAATTCACGCATGATGGCTTCTGCATCACGCACTTTAGAGTTGATGTCAAGCGTGATGGGATCGAGGATCATTCCCGCTTGGGAACGCTTCACTTTGCGCACCAAAGCAGCCTGCTTTTCGATCGACATGTTTTTGTGAATAAATCCCAAACCACCCTCTAACGCAATGGCAATTGCCAATTCAGCCTCTGTTACCGTGTCCATGGCAGCAGAAACTAAGGGAATATTTAATCGGATTTTTTTGGTAAGCCAGGTGGCTGTAGAGGTCTCGCGAGGGAGCACTTCAGAATATCCTGGAACAAGAAGCACGTCGTCGTAGGTGAGTGCTTCATATAGAAACTTCGATGAGTTTTTATTCATGGCAAATATTGTAGGTAGGGAACCCTATTTGCCCGTCAAAGTTACATGGAATTTGTCTTGGATTACTAGAATGT
>JBILBQ010000032.1:0-23794 GCA_044353615.1 Algoriphagus sp.
ACAAAAAAGGCGACATTTCTGTCGCCTTGTGCACTCTTGCTCCCCCTCCTGGGCTCGAACCAGGGACCCCATGATTAACAGTCATGTGCTCTAACCAGCTGAGCTAAGGAGGAATGGTTATGACGACCTTTTCAGGAATCGTGTTGCAAATGTAGACCTACCTAGTATTTTTTCCAAATACTGCTGGTAAAAAATTCCTGCTTTTATATACCGTGTCCTACTTGAAGTTCGTAATCAAGTACTTATCTCTCTCCATTTTTTTGATCCTCACAAAACTTCCCTTACCAAGCCCCCACCTGTCCGTCTATCCAATTGGCACGTGCAGTCATATAGCTTTTCAAATTCTGTAAAGACTGCTCGTGCTTGATACCGATCCCCTGATCCCAGAGTTTGTAATTTCGCGCCACCGCCCCATTCTTATTCAGTACCTGTACCCCCTCATCCACAGTCTGCTGTAAACTCGTCGCCGACCAAGCGCCACGGCGCAAATCCTGCCACCTGGCCTTTACAGCCTGCTTAAAGACCGGATCAGTTAGCAAACGCGGCCACCAAAATGGAACCATCCAAGGATCATTTTTCACATGAACATTGTAATTCGCCACCCAATCGTTCATGGGTATCCTTCCCCCCTCGTCAAAGCCCTGGTTCATGTCCCAAACAGGCCCCATGGCCAACTTCCCATCCCGGTCTTTTTGTAAAAAGGTGCTGATGCGGTAGGCATCGACATTGCGACACAACTCGGTGACTAAAAAATAGTCGACAAAGGAGGCCAGATCAATGTACTGGGTGTAGGTCCGCGTCGTAGTCGCAAAATTATCCGCCAGCAGGGCGGTCTCAAACTTGTCTACATAATCTGCAATGTAGTTCTTCTGTGCTGCCGTGATCTCCTCTGCCTTGGGATACTCGTAGGTGAAGTACGTTTCTAGGAACTGTTGAGCATGGTACGGAGCCTGGTAGGCCGGAAAAGTAATCACCTGCTGGAAGATGTCGTAACGGCTTCGGAAACTGTTGAAGGAATTGTAGCGCGCGTCGTCGTCCCAGTTGTTCATAAAGTAGGAGTTGGGCTTGGTGCTGTGCTCAGGACCTGCATCGGCCTTGTCTATCTTCAAAATATAGCCTCCAGTGAGGTTGGTAGACGAGGCATTCAGTGACTTGATGTCAATCCGCTTGCTGTCGCGCTTTAGCTTTTCACAGAAAAAATAGACCCCCTGGTACTCCCCATTGATCTCCACCTCCACAAATTGCCCTCTGCTGGCATACTTACCCGCTTTTCGAGAAAGCTCGTAGCCCAGGTAGTTGTAAATCAAACTTTGGTCTAGGATGTACTTGTCTTTCAGATTGACTATGTGGCCGATTAGCCGCCAGTCCTCTTCTGCAGGCATGCCCAAAAAGGCCACATCCACCCCGGCACCGGCAGCATCTACGGTTTCAAAATTGAAACTCTTCTTTTCCGATAAGCGAAAGGAGGTCTTGCCTCGGTACTCTAAGTCAATCGTTTGGGTCTGCACCAACTTCTTATTTTGATACAACTTCATCGTAGCAGGCACTCCCGGCTCGTATAAAATCTCCTTACCCTTGGTGTCAATTACAAGGTAGGGCAACTCACTCTGCTCGGTATCGACAGCAAAGACCTGCCCATCGTCGCCTTTGGGTACTGGAACTTCTACGATGGGTTCCTGGCAGGAAACAAAGAGGAAAACCGAAAGGACTAAAAGCAGGGGAAATCGAAAAAACGATTGGCGAGTGAAGTTCACAGGTATAGTTTGTTGTTAAATGGGGATTTTACTTTCAAGAACGAAAAAAATGCAGTTCAATTGCCTTCGGCTAATGGAATACTTTCTTCCGAAACTTAGTCGTGCCGAGCACCTTCCAAGACGGAAAAGGCATGCAGCAAGGCAGGAAAGACCGCATCCATTCCTTCTGCTGCTCCCGCGGGAGATCCCGGCAATGCAAGTACAAGGGTCTTCCCGATTTGTCCCGCTACAGAGCGAGAAAGCATGGCCGTAGCCAAGCGCTGTTGCCCATAGGAACGAATTGCCTCCTCGACTCCAGGTATGCGTCGGTCCAACAAGGGCTCCAAAGCCTCTGGGGTCACATCCCGTGGAGACAAGCCCGTACCTCCGGTAATGAGCAAGAGGTCTACCCCCTGCGCTACAAAATGGGTTACCGCTGCCTGAATGGTTTCCACAGCATCGGCTACGATTTGCTTTTCCTCGACGGCGATGCCCAATTGAACCAATTTCTCTCGAATCACTTCTCCAGAACGGTCGCTCCCCTGCCCTGCTGCAAGGCTGTCGGAGCAAACAAGAATTGCTGCTCGTCTGGCTTGACCTAGCGCAGCGTTTCGATCGGACTTACCTCCTTTTTTCTCTAGCAACTTGATCTGCTCGATGCTGACTCCCTTATCGATGGGCTTGAGCATGTCGTATACCGTCAAGGCCACCACAGATGCCGCATGCATGGCTTCTACCTCCACGCCAGTCTTGTAAATGGTGTGGATCTCTACTTGGATATGGAGTTCCATCTCCCCAAGGGTGTAGGATACCGCGGTGTATTCGATCGGCAAGGGATGGCAGTCCGGAATCATGTCTGCGGTGCGCTTGGCCGCGAAAAGACCAGCCACACGGGCACATTCGAGCACATCTCCCTTGGGAACGGTTCGGTTACGGATGGCCAAAATGGTTTCTGGTTTGCTGACGCACACGATGGCCTGGGCGATGGCCTTGCGTAGCGTGTTGGATTTATGGGTTATGGGAACCATGGATAAGCAGATTGAAAAAGAAAGTTAGAACTTCTTCTTCAATAATCGCGAAGCACGGATCCACAAGTCTTCAGAAGACCTAGTCTTGCTTGGACTTTTTTCGTTCTTCCAGTAGCTTTTTGGTGACTTCGGCATTGGAACCAAAGGCCGGGTTTTTCTCCAATCGATCCAGATAAGCGTCCAAGTAGCCTTGGGAGATTTCAGCACTATCCCCATACTGTTTGCGCAGCTCCTCCAACTTCCGGTGCAACTCCGCTACCACAGGGGCATAGGCCGGATCCTGGTACACATTGCGCAGTTCCTGCGGGTCTTTGATTCGGTCGATCAGCTCCCACTCATCTACATCGTAGTAGTAATGCACCAATTTGTATTCTTCGGTTACGATGGCATAGTGCCGCTTCACCATGTGCACTGCTGGATACTCGTAGTAGTGGTAGTACACCGCATCGCGGGTCCATTGCTCAGGTTTCCCGGTGAGTAAGGGGAGAAGCGACTCTCCTTGCATGTCTGCAGGTGCGGAGATACCCGCTGCATCCAAGAAGGTTTGGGCATAGTCGAGGTTTTGAACCATCTCGGTGCTTTTGCTGCCAGGTGCAACTTTTCCAGGCCAAGCCACGAGCAAAGGGGTCTTGAAACTTTCATCGTAGACAAAGCGCTTGTCAAACCAGCCATGCTCTCCGAGGTAAAAGCCCTGATCCGAGGTATACACGATGATGGTGTTGTCCATCAGCTTGTTGGCTTCCAAGTAATCCAATACACGCCCCACATTCTCGTCTACGGCACGGATGGTGCCCAAGTAATCCTGCATGTAGCGTTGGTAGCGCCACTGCATCTTTTCTTTATCTCCCATTTGGGAAAATGTCGCCTTTAAGGAATCATTGATAGGGCGGTAGTAGCGATCCCAAACTTCACGCTGCTTGGGTGTAAACCTTCCCAGTTCCCCGTTAGTGGAGGTAACTGGGATGCCCAGTTCTTCCATTACCGAGGTGTAAATCTTCGAATCTCCTGACCAGTTCATGTGCTTGAGCAGGTTCATCTCCGCTTCCTTGGCGGCACGTCCTCGGCCTGAGTAGTCGTCAAAAAGCGTGGCTGGCTCGGGGAAGTTGCGCTGGGTAAATTCCTCCAAGTGCCGCTCAGCAGGTAGCCATTCCCGGTGGGGCGCCTTGTGTAGGTAAAATAGCAGGAAAGGATCCGTTGGATTTCGCTCCTTCTGCAGCCAGTCCAAAGTCATGTCGGTAATGATGTCCGTCACATAGCCTTCTACACGAATTCTACCTTCGTTCTTGGTGATAAAGTCCGGGTTGTAATAGAATCCCTGTCCAGGAAGAATTTTAAACTGATCAAATCCCTTGGGATTATTGCCGAAGTGCAGCTTGCCAAACATAGCCGTTTGGTAGCCGGCCTCCTGAAAAAGTTGGGGAAAGGTGATGTTGGTGGTATCGAAGGGGAAGTCGTTGTCGATTTTGCCGTTGAGGTGGGAGTGCTTGCCTGTGAGAATGGTGGCCCGGCTGGGTGCACAGATGGAGTTGGTCACCGTGGCATTAGTAAAGAGCATGCCCATCTTGGCGATTCGGTCAATATTGGGGGTTTCGATGAGACGATTGCTGTAAGCCGAGATGGCTTGGTAGGCATGGTCATCGGACATGATAAAGACGATGTTGGGACGGCTTGGGTCCGGGCTAGTGGGAGTCTGAGACCAGGCTAGACTGCTGAGTAGGAAAAGGGCTAAAATGGGCAGTATTTTCATATAGGCTATGAATAAATGAAGATGGAGTTATGATCCAATTCGACTCTGATCTAATCCACTCTTTTGGAACAGCTTCAACCTACAGAAAAAACGGAAATAATCCGAGAGAATGTACGGGAAGGGATAAGTGGGAGTTGTTAGCCATGTAGTGCACCTCCGGAGCACGACTGAATTTTTGTTTACATTTATCTAGTAACATATTGCTCCTCCGGAGCAAATATTTCAATTGGCCACCTGATTAAATTAAAAATCTGCGCACCTTTTCCGCGTGAATCAGCGGAAAAAAAAAGCTAACGCAGATCTAAAACAAAAAAATAGTTAACGCAGATATCCGCAGAAAAAACCCGCAGATTGATAAATCTTCTTTCGGCAGGCTGGCCTACCTACAGAAGGCAGAACCTTTGCGTCTTGGCGGCTTTGCGCGAGTTAATTTTTTATTTTCGTCCGCCCCGGCGGACAAGCCGCAAAGAGGAATCGAAGGAAGGATTTAAAACTTTAACGCTGCCGTCAAATAGAAGGTGCGGCCATCGGCAGGCATAATTCCCGGTCCTGGGTAGCCCCCCGCTCTTCGTGTGAAATAACGTGCATCGGTCAGGTTATTCAACCCAGCTTTGAGGGAATGCTGCTTCCAGAAGTTCCAACTGGCAGAAAGATCCTGCACGCGATAGGCAGGAATTAATCCCACGGTAGCCGCTGCATTGGCGGCAACAGAATTGGAGGCATCCGCAAAAGCCTCTCCAATATCACTCAACTGCCAGGTCATGGAAAACTTCTCGTAGGTATAGGTCGCACCAAATCGGTTGATTTTGCGAGGTGCATTTTCAACCTGATTTCCGCTAAGATTTCGCGATTGAAGCTGATTGTTGCTCACCGTGGTCACTTCAAAATCCCCATAGGTAGCATCCACAAATGCGATAGAGGCAAAGAGGTGCAGGTAGCCCACTCGGGAACTCTCAAAGATCGCCGTGATGGGATCTACCTCCACATAGCCTTCAAATCCACGGCTGATGGAAGTACCCAAGTTGGTGCGGTACTGGTAGCTGCTGCCATTAGGGCGAAGTTGCGCCACCGTGCCGATGCGGTCGGCATAGTTCAGGTGGAAATAGCTCAAGTCAAACTGCAATGCTGGCGTCCAGCTTCCTCGATATCCTAAATCAAAATTGTACCCCTTGGAATCCTGCAAATTGGGATCAATCTCGTCTGTGGTAGCAGGTGGAGTCAGATCCGAAATCAACACCGGACGGAAGGCTTGAGAAAGGTTGGTGTAGAACTCCGAATTCTCGGTCACATGGTATTCTGCTCCAGCGCCGAAAAGCGCAAAAGATCGGGTTCGGGTAATGGGGTCTAGAAACTGCTGCACGCCATTCACTCGGCTCAACTGCCCTTGCATGGTGGATTGGATCTGCTCCAGACGGAAGCCACCCGTCATCAAGAAGCGATCGGTCATACGAAAGACCTGCTCCACAAAAGCGGCCAAATTGGTATTCGAAAAATCCAGGTCTCGAGCAAAGGGTCCCGCTGCCACGCTGTAATCGAGGTCTGAGCCCTTGGTTCCTAGGCCAAGTTGCTTCCGGTCGATGTGCCCATTGAAGTAGCGAAGTCCCCCAACGAGGGATTGCTCCCTGCCAAACAAGTTATAGGAGGAACTGAGGCGAACTTCTGATCCATAGGTGGTGTAATAATCTCGGTCCACCTGACGGTTGCCCAAATCGTCCTCCACGTTGATCGGTCGCATGAAGCCTACACTGTTGCGCTCTGCAAAAGTGCCAAAAGCCTTCCAGCTGATCTTCGTTTTGGGAGAAAGGAGGTACTCAGCAGTCAGGGCAGGAATGTACCAAGGCGTGCTAAACCAGTTTCGGGAACGCGTGCTTTGCTGGGGATCGGTGGCAAACTGTGCATCCGTCAATCCTCCTGGCTGCTGGGTATCGGCTGTCATGTAGGTCATTTCCATGCCTAATTTTAATCGATTGCTGGCGGCATAATTGGCCACCAAGTGGGTATGATGGGTATCAAAAGAACCATTTTCTCGCCAGCCCTCACCCGTACGTCGTTGGTAGTAGGCAGTGTAACTCCATTTTCCCTCGGTACCACCTAAGTAGGTGAAGGAACTAAACAACCCGTTGCTTCCAAGGGTATTGACCGTCTCAGAGGTAAAGCGGGTGGAAGGATCTGGCTTGCGAAGCACAAAGTTCATCAAGCCCCCAAACTGGGATCCGTACTGCAAGGAAGAGGCTCCTCGTACGATTTCGATTTGCTCCACTACCTCCATCGGAGGGGTAAAATACGCCTCTGGGTAGCCCATGGGATCGGGAGTGATGTCGTAGCCGTTCATGCGGACATTAAACTCCCAAGAGCGGTTGGGATTGAGTCCTCGGCTGGCAACTCCGAGTTGTACACCCGAACCGTCATTTTCCCAGATGCTGATGCCGGGTGTCTTCGCAAATATCTGTCGGCTATTGTTCATGGCCAGGTTGGCATTCAACTCACCGATGCGGATGATTTCATTTTTCTTCCCCGCATTGATGCGGTAGTCTTCTACTTCCGGTAGGTGACCTTGTCCTAGGATTCCCCGGCTCGCGCGGATGCTAAATTCCCCCAGTTCAACAGCGGATTCCTGCAGCACTACATGGATTTCTTGTTGTGCACCTGATTCTAGGATCAACTCCCGGCTGAAGGGTTGAAATCCTAGATGGCTGACCACTAGCTGATACTTCCCAGCCGGAATATCTTTTAAAATATAGTTACCTGATTGATCGGATTGCACTTCTCTAACGGTTCCTTGAAGGGATACCGATACGCCAGCGAGTGGCTGCTGTTTTTGATCTACAATGGAACCAAAAAGGACGTTTTTCTGTGCATAGGAATTCACAGAGAGCAGTGTAAGAAGGACTAGGAAAAAGAAAGAGCGAACCATGTCAGTATTTTTATTTAGACCTATTATAAATAACAATGCAAACATAAGTCCAAGAAAAATACGAGTCAATTTTTATTTAGACTTTTTCTAATTAAAGATTTTTATGGAGGTTGAAAAATTCAATTTCAACCTAAAAAATGCCTTAAATCGAAAAAAATCCTGCTTCAAAGGTTAGTGCAACGAATTTGAACTGGACCAAAAAAATGATTTTCGCTTGACTATGCTCTCTATTCCCTGTAGCTTATCTCAAAATCCATCCGATGTATCTCCGCTTTTGCTGTTCCCTAATCTTCCTTTTTCTCCAGGCATCTCTTGTAGCCCAAGAGAAAGTTACCGTTTTCAAAAGCGGGCAAGAGGGACATGCCAGCTACCGAATTCCTGCCATCATCAACTTACCGAATGGAGATCTGCTCGCGTTTGCCGAAGGGCGGGTGCAAGGCAGTGCCGATTTTGGTGACATCAATCTCGTCATGAAGAGTAGTCAAGATCGAGGCCAAACTTGGTCATCCTTACATACCTTGGTCGACTACAACGACCTTCAGGCAGGCAATCCTGCTCCGGTGGTGGACTTATTACACCCTGACTATCCGGAAGGCGTGATTTTTCTTTTTTACAATACAGGCAATAACTCAGAAGCTGAG
Source organism: Algoriphagus sp. (assembly GCA_044353615.1). Lineage (GTDB taxonomy): Bacteria > Bacteroidota > Bacteroidia > Cytophagales > Cyclobacteriaceae > Algoriphagus. Next base: position 8,064 of record JBILBQ010000032.1, read on the forward strand.
GTTCGGAAAAATAGAGGCCTTCGAGAGGTCTGGGTTATCCAATCGGTGGATTTGGGAAAAACTTGGTCTTCCCCAGAAAATATCACGCAACAGGTCCACAAACCCAATCAATCTCAAGCCAACCCAAACTACAACCATCCAGCGGATTGGCGCAGCTATGCGAATACCCCAGGTCATGCGGTACAAATTCCAGAAGGGAAGTATAAAGGAAGGCTATTTGTCCCCGCTAACCACTCGGAAGGTGATCCTCAGGAAAATTTCAGGGAATACCGTGCCCATGGATTTTATTCGGATGACCATGGGAAAACCTATCAACTTTCTGAATCCTTAACATTCCCTGGTTCCAACGAGGCCACTGCAGCTCCCCTAAGCGGAAATCGGCTGCTTATGAGTGTACGCAACCAGGAAGGAACGGTGAGACAGCGTATCCTCGCCTATTCCTCGGATGGAGGAGCCACATGGGAAGAGGAGTATTTTGAGCCCATGTTACCAGACCCAGTTTGCCAAGGATCAATTCTAGCCTTGGGGACCGAAAACGGAAAAACCCTCCTCGCCCATGCAAATGCAGCAGATCCAAAAGATCGAAATCATTTGACCGTTAAAATCTCCTGGGACGAAGGCAAAACCTGGCCCCAATCCCTACCCATAGATTCCACATCAGATTCCAAAAAATCTTCTTGGACGGCCTATTCCGATTTGGTCCTTCTTGATCGAGACACACTCTGCATTCTTTACGAACGAGACAATTACCAAGAGATTGTTTTTTACGCCTTTCCGTGGCGCTAGTTTCATCTCAATTCCTTTATGGAATAAAGCCTGTTTAAGGTGATAAAAATCATAGTTTATCTCCCTGAAAACCAGCTACCTTGACTGAAAGATTTTGAGTTAAAACGTCTAAATTTTTCAACTAAGCTAAGATACCCATGGAATCAACTACCTTTAAAAAAATTGGACTTTGGATGGACCAAAGCCATGCACTATTGCTCAGCTACGACAAGGAAGAAGCTACCCTCCTCGAAGACCTGCCCTCAGGTATTGTGTCCCGGTCTAGAATTGACGGAGAGGGGAGCGACAGCACGCTATTGGGACCATCCCCCGGCCCTTCGAGCAACAACGAGAAAAAAAAGAACAACATCCACAGCAACCAGCTCAATGCCTACTTCCACCAACTGGAGAAAAAACTGATGGACAAGGAAGAACTCCTGCTCATGGGGCCCGGAGTCACCAAAACCCATTTTTTTCACCATTTACAGGGAAATAAACACTTCAGCAAACTAAAAATTGAGGTAGTCGATGCCGACAAAATGAGCGAGAAGCAACTCCTGGCTAAGGTGAAGCAAAAATTTTCACCCTCGAGTTGAACCTAATTTCTAAGCAGTAGCAAGCCTGAAGAAAGCAAGATCTCTACTTTCAAAAAACGTGTTTTGAATGTATATTTCTTTTTTTAATCCACAGACTTGTATGGCTAACAATCAATTTGCTCAGATCTCCCTCTTTTTTCTGCTGGTAGCTTCTTTTTTTGCCTGCAAATCCAGCAGCACTGAAGAAGTAAACTTGGAAAGCAGTACAGCGCTCCCACGATTTACACTCATCCCCACAGACACCTTTCCCTTCAATAACTTTGTGGACTGCAACATGGCCGAAGCCTGGATCGGGGATACGCTGCGGATTTTCCCAGGAAAATATGGGGAGGATCCCGTCTGGGGTTATGCCACCGATTTGAAATTTGCCTCTGGCCCCAACGCAGATGTGGTCTTCAGTACTCCAGCCACCGACTACATCGCTCCCACCCTTCCCAAAAATGCACCCATCGGTCAGCCCGGTCTCCATGGTGCCATCTGGTTTGAAACGGTCTACCAAGACGAACGGGATCCTTCTGGCAAAACACTCTACGCCATCTACCACAACGAAAATTACCCAGAAACCCTCCCCTACGACCCAAAAACAGGAGAAGGATACTTGGACAAAAATTGGCCCCTGGGGCTCACCGACCGCATTACCCCCGCAGCCGTACCACGAATTGGGGTGATGAAGTCTACCGATGGGGGTTGGAATTGGGACAACAAAGGACTACTCCTAGAAGATCAGCAATCCCGCATGATCCTCAATCCGCACAACAGTTCCAAAACCTTTGCTGGCGGCGTGGGCGACCCCAGTGCGGTAGCGGTAGGCGACTACGTGTACTTATTCTATGGAGAATACGGCTACCCAGGCACCTATGATCCAGCTACCTACGACCCCGCAATCGAGCAGTCGGGACAGTGCATCTCTGTGGCCCGCGTCAAGATTTCGGATTTGGATCAACCGCAAGGGAAGGCCAAACGATGGGATGGCACCGGATTCAATGCACCTTGGAATGAGTTTGGTAAATCGATCGCAACCCTACAAATCCCCAAAGAAAAAGGCGGAGGACCAGCCTCTTCCGGAGCAGGAGGCTTCCACTGGGGTCCTTCCGTAAGTTGGAATACCTACCTGGAATGCTGGGTGATGCTCATGGGGCATGTAGAAGGCCAAAAATGGATTGGCGACAAACTGTACATCTCCTTCAACCCCCATCGGGAGCTCGGCGAAGGCAATAATTCCCAAGCCTGGTCCACCCCTCAAGTGCTGGTGCAGAAACCGGGGCATGTGCTCTGGTACCCTTCTTTGCAGCCACTCAACACGCCTGAAGATATTGCAGCAAAAAACACCAGCCTCAAACTGGGCAAGCGGGCACGCCTCTTCTTCAAATACTCTGACCTAGGCAGGTACTTTTCTGAGTACATCGTGGAGTTTGATAAGTAACTGGTAAAAAGCAGGCAGCATCCAATCGCCTTAGTAGGCCATTATTCCTTTAAAAGAAGGGATAATGGCCTCCGATGCCAAATCAAGACCTATTACTTACCGATCACTTTCAAAAGGCGGTGAAAGATTTCAGTGTTGTCATACACCCCAGCGAATGCACTCGAGCGAGCGCCATACGCAAATAGCGGAACCAATATTCCGGTATGGTCGTCACTATGAAACGCCAACTCTACTTCCCGACGCTCCAGATCTCCTTGAGGAATAGACACCCCTCCTGTTTCGTGGTCGGCAGTTACCAAAACCAAGGTTCCTGGATGGGTATCTGCATAGCGAATGGCTTCCGCAATGGCCCGGTCAAAGTCGAGTAACTCTGTCACAATCGTAGAAGGCGAATTGGAATGACCCCCAGAATCAATTTTTGCTGCCTCCAGCATCAGGAAAAATGGGGATTTGCCTTTGCCCAGATAAGAACTAGCCTGCAAAAAGGCTTGGGAAAGGAAGTTTCCCCTACCTGCCTCCATGGACGGCATCCCTCCTTCGCTTGCAAAATGTACCACCCGCGGTTCCTTTACCTCCGTAAGCACTTGCAGATCAGGCACAAGCGTGAATCCAGCCTGGCTCAATTTTTCTTTTTTAAAATGTTTTCCTCCACCACCAATCACCAAATTCAAGGCGCTAGCAGGTAAATAGCCCGCGATCGTTGCTGCTGCATCTCGCTCGGGATGATGTGCGTAAAAGGCTGCCGGCGTGGCTCCAGTCAGCTCGTCATTGGTCACCAGACCTGATTTAAATCCCTTCTGACTCAAAAAATAAGGAAGGTTGGGTATCGAATCCCCCGATGCATTGAGTCCAAGGGCTCTGTTATTTGCTTTTTGGCCGGTAGCCATGGCGGTAGCGCCAGATGCAGAATCCGTGGTAAAATCATCTGCCGCCTGCGTTTTGACCAAGCCTATCGTTCGGAGTTGGGTCAAGGTAAGCTCCCCTCCATTGGCCACTATCCCTGAGGAAATCTGTGCTAAGCCATTGCCGTCTCCGATGAGAAGAAGGATTTGTTTCACGGGAACGTCCTTTCCATCCACCGCATAGCCAGGTGTGTACACTTCTTGAGGATTGGAATTGGCGTACACATTCTTTGTTAACCCGCTCAGGTACTTGTTGGCCTCTGCCGGGCGATCGGTGTTGATGTAATCGATACCCATTTCATGAAAGGCACGCCAGGCGGTTTTGCCGTCTGGAGAAGCCCAGAAACGAACGGGACGATCAAAGGAGTGCACTAAATCGATAAATGCATGAAGCTGCTGACGCTGGGACTCCACCATTCTTCCTTTGCCATTCCACAACGAAAATCTGGGGAAGCTCAAACTCACCATTCCAATCTTCTCCCAAGGCAGTTCTGCAGTCAATTCCCTGCTCTGGTAATCAAAAAATATCCAAGAGGGATACTTCAAATAGTCAGTGGCTTTGGGCCTGCCTCCTGAAATAATGAGTTTTAACCCCGAGGGGTTTTCTGGAGAATAAAGAATAGCAGCATAAGGCTGGGTTTGCTTCACCACCAAATCAAGGGTGCTGTACGCCTCGGTTTTGATATCTACCAACAGATGAAAATTAAACTCCTTAATCAAGCCAAGGTCAACTCCTTGCTGTATGGGCTTCAGGTACAGACTCTCAAAAGTGCGGGAAGCTTGAATGGATTCTTTTTCATGCGCAACCATAAGCTCTCCCTCCTGCAAAATCACATCTACTTCAATAGAAGCACAGCCCGCACTGAATGCATCCCAAAAGGGAACAGGCTGTAAGTAGTCGTTGTGTGAATGAACCGCAAATGCAGCTTTATTTTGCGCATACCCGCCAAAAGAGCCGAGTACACAAACGAGGATTAGGAGGTTTTTGAGAAGTTTCATTCCCAAATCTACTGGCAATTCCTTCCTTCAAGCCACTCAAAATCAAGAGTTAACAAAAGAATAATGTTACCCGCTAAACATGGTATCGTAACACTATGATGATGTAATTTTGACTTAATTCACGCGAATTAATGAGAACTTGATTCCCTAAACTCTAGGTCATGAAAAACATACTTTTACTTGCGCTTTCCTTCCTGTTGTGCTTTCCCATGCTTGCGCAAACCCTCAACCAAACGCAAATCATTGGTAGCCACAATAGCTACAAAAATGCCATGGCGCCCGAGATCCTCAGCTACCTCCGCGGCATGAGCACCAAAACTGCCCAAGGACTTGAGTACGAGCATGAGCCCCTTGAAAAACAGCTTGACATGGGATTGAGAAACCTCGAGCTGGATGTTTTTCACGACCCTCAAGGCGGCCGATACACGCAACCCAAAGGGATAGAAATGATCAGAAAGGGAGGAAATCCCAACTTCACCTTCGACACGGAGAATAAGCTAGCCATTCCTGGACTGAAAATGTTCCATGTGCAAGACATTGATTTTCAGTCGCATTACCTCGTTTTTGCAGAGGCCCTTCAGGCGCTCAAAAAGTGGAGCAACGCACATCCAAACCACCACCCCATCTTTATTTTGGTCAATGCCAAGGATGCTTTTGTACCAAATACGATTCGTCCCCTGCCGTTCAACGCGACGGCATTGGACAGCATTGACTTGGAAATCAGAACTCACCTAGGCTTGGAAAAGCTAATCATCCCAGACCAAATAAAGGGAAGCTTTGCCTCCTTGGAGCAAGGTGTCCTCAACGGCAACTGGCCAACGCTCGACAAAGCACGAGGTAAATTCTTGTTTGTATTGGACGAAAGCGAAGAGAAAATCCGAAGCTACCTGACCCAAAAACCAGGCTTGGCCAATGCCGTATTTTTCGTTAACCTCAAGGAGGGCAACCCAGAAGCTGGGTTCCGCATCATCAACGATCCGATAAAAAATGAAGCCTACATCCAAGAATTGGTTCGAAAGGGCTACATGATCCGTACCCGATCCGACTCCGGCACAGAAGAAGCACGGACCGAAGATTACACCCAATTTGAAAAAGCAAAATCATCGGGAGCTCAGGTCATCTCCACCGATTACTACCTCCCGTCCAAGCTATTCAATTCCACCTACAAGGTGTCTTTTGAAGGAAACAAGTATGAACGAGCAAATCCAGTACTTAACCCAGGTAAAAAATAAGTTGAAACCTAAATTTTGGGTTCCCCTTGCCCTCGGGACGGCACTCCAATTTCATGGAGGTTCCGTTTTGGCGCAGCGCCACCCAGCGATTGCCTTTCTTGCGGACATCCACCTTCAAGAGGTGTATGCTGACTTAAATTCTGAAAAATTTAAGGGTGTTCCCCATCCCGTTACGGGGAAGTTGGCGACGATTCGGACCATGGGAAGTCAGCTCAACTCCACCCGACTCTTCAATGAGAATTACTTTGCACTGCTTGCGGCCTTGGAGGAGCTGGCAAAGAAAAAAGTAAAACTGGTCGTCCTTCCAGGTGACTTTACGGACGATGGTCAGCCAATGAACGTCCGCTCCTTGCAGAAAATCCTTCAGCAGTACGCGAAAAAGTACGACATGCGCTTTTTCATTACCACTGGCAACCACGATCCAGTCTCCCCCTTTGGTGGCCCTGGCGGGAAAACAGATTTTCTGGGTACCCAAGGGCAAAACCAAGCGGTTGCCAGCAACGCAGCTGTGTTTCCTACCCTTGACGCCGCAATTACCAACCAAATCGACCACTGGGGCTACGCTGAAATTGGTGAAGCACTAGCCGATTTTGGCTTTTTCCCAGCCAAAAAAGACCTCTTTTGGACCCACCCCTTTGAATCATTCGACTACGACAATTACTCTTGGGACAAGGCAAAATCCGGGGCCTCCTTGGACAAAAGAACCTACCTGCTCCCCGGCACCCAGCTCCAAGTACCCGATGCCTCCTACCTCGTAGAACCCGTGGAAGGAATCTGGCTCTTGGCCCTAGACGGCAATACCTACACCCCTGGACCGAATACTAGCAACCCAAAACCGGAAGATTGGTCCGGCTCATCCGTAGGGGTCAACCTGAGTTCAAAGGTAAAGTCCTACCAGCTCGCCTGGATTGAAAAAATAGCGGCGGAAGCTAAAAAACGAGGGAAAAGATTGATTTCCTTTAGCCATTATCCTTTGGTTGATTTTCACAATGGCGCTTCCGAGGAGATGAAAGACCTGTTTGGAAAGGGGAAATTCCAACTGAGCCGCGTGCCCGATACGGCCGTGAGCGAAGCCTACGCCCAGACTGGCCTGCAACTCCATTTTGCAGGCCACATGCACATCAACCAGACCAGCACGCACACAACCCAAACAGGCGAGCAGCTGATCAACATTCAGGTGCCTTCCCTTGCGGCTTTCCCTCCTGCCTACAAAATCCTGGAAGAAAAGCGTCCAGGTGAGCTACATGTTCAAACTGAGGTATTGGAGGAGGTTAACCGGATGGATGAGTTTTTTGAGCTGTACAGCATGGAGCACCATTGGCTTACAAGTACCAACCCAAAGGCCCTGTGGAACAAGGATATCCTCAAGTCTCCCGATTTCTTAGCCTACACCCGATTTCATTTGCAAGAGCTGATTCGATTACGATTTATCAAATCGGACTGGCCTCAAGATCTTGGAACACTCATCAATACCCTAGATGCCTCCTCACTTCAACAATGGGCTGCTTTACCTTCGGAAAAAAGGGAGGAATACCTCAATCAACTACTGCTTGACAAGCAAGCTCAGCTGGCTGATACGGTTCGAGTAGGAAGTTTAATGGAGGATTTTTACTTGATTAAAAACGGTGGAGACCTGGGCAAGTCTTTGATCCCTAAGGAACGATTGGTTCTTTATTCACAGGCCTTTGTAGAAAAAGAAGCAGGAGACAAGGAATCAAATCCACGTTCAAGGCAACTAGCCGAATTTTTAAGCATCTTTTCCCAGCTTTTGCAAAGCTTGCCATCGGATGATTTTGTGATTGATCTCTCCAGCCTGGAGATCAAGAGAAGCCACTAATCAAAAAGATACCCAAGGGCCATAAAAAAACCGATCGACACCTGTCGATCGGTTTAAAAAAATTAAAATCCCCTCGCTACTATTTTTGGTATTTAAATTAATACCCTGGATTCTGAACTAGATACCCCTTTTCGTTAGAAGAACCGTCGATAGCTCTCTGAGGAATAGGGAACAAACGCTTTTGAGGATTGGTGCTAGTCTTGCCAGTCCAAGTACCCTCATACTTACCAAAACGGATCTGGTAGTTTCTTCTAAACGCTTCCCAATACAACTCAAAACCTGCTTCTCTAAACAAGATATCAGTAGTCAATGAAGTCAAAGGAGCAGGACGTTGACTTGGCCTTGCAGTTCTGGAAGTTCTCAAGGCATTGATATCCGCCAAGGCACCTGCATTGTCACCGTTTCTCAATTTAGCCTCAGCACGCATCAAGTAGATTTCACCCAAACGAATCAACACCAAGTCAACACTGCTGTACGAACAGCAATCTGGACCTGTGCTGCTGAATTGGTACTTTGAGAATCTGTAACCTGTATTGTGCAAACTTCCTTGTTCTGTGAAGTCAACCTGCAAGTTGTGATTTACATAAGTTCTGTTGGCACCGCTGGTTCTTGCATTGATCACTGGATAGATTCTTACTTTGCCATCAGGACACAAGATGATTTTTCCAGTCGCGTCTTTTCTTGGGCCCCAAAGAACTCCACGAATGATGCCACGATCAATTTGGAAAGACTTCGCATCTACGCAATAGTAGTGATCCGTGTCATTTGCAGGAGTAATGCCTGTCAAGTTCTGCAGGTTTGCAGGAACCATCGTTTGTTTCATGCTAAAACGAGCATCTGCTACGGCTGGATCTACTGAACCGTAAGCATCTACCCAAGTTTGGTAAAAATCTGTCGTCATCGCTGCGGCATCTGTACCACGGGTATTTGGAAATTCAGGTCGTGGAACCAAGTCGCCAGAGATGGACCAGTACTGCCATCTTTGGTGCTCCGTCTGCAACACACCACGCTGATCCATCGCGAAGATAAGCTCACGGTTAGTGCTGTTGTTGTCACCAAAAATATCGAAGTACTCAGGTGAAAGTGCATAAGGTCCAGCAACGATTTCGTTGGTGTACTTGATCACGTTGTCCATGTCTTCTTTTTTGAAGGTAGGAGTTCCGTAAGGATCACGATAGACAGCGGCATTCAAATACAAACGAGCCAACAAAGCCTTCACAGAAAACTGGTTCAATCGACCAGCACCCTTGTCGCTCTTAATTACGTCACGAACAGAAAGCAATTCTTTTTCAAGGTAGCTAATAGCCTCTTGACCACGTAAAATTTCAGATTTTTCGTTGGCAGCATTTTTCTTAAATACCAAACCCCAGTTATCCAAAATCATCATGTTGATGTATGCCTTCATGGCAACCATCTCGTAAACCGCATCTTGAGCAGCAGCATTACCTTCTTTAACTTCCAATTTCATTCGCTCTTCTGCAGTTACAGCACGAGACAAACCTAGTGTCATGAAAGTCCAGGTATCCCCTACCAAGCTATTGCCTGGGGTAGTGAGGTGCTGGTGTACCGCGATAAACTTACCGCCATCAAACCAGTCTCTTCCTCCTCGGTAAGGAAGGATTGCCTCGTCAGAAGCAATTTCCTGAAGACCAAATTGCGCAGTGTGCAACCAAATCGCACCTCTCAAAAAGCCATATACTGGACCGATTGAACCGCTGACTACTTCCGCCTGACCTGCACCCGTTAGGGATTCGTCAATAACCTCTTCTTCTAGCGTTGTACATCCGAAGAATGCGAAGAAGAACACAGTCAACGGCAACAATTTAACTACTAATGATTTTTTCATTTTTTATCGATTTTATAAAATCTTGGATTTTAATTAGAAAGTAAGGTTGAGACCGATCAAGAAGGTTCTTGCCTTAGGGTAAGTAAATCGATCGATACCGAACGTTTGAATACCACCAGAAGTGGAACCCGTATTTACTTCCGGATCAAAACCTGAATAATCTGTCAAAACAAATAGATTTTGGCCGGTCACTGAGAATTGAATGTTTTGAAACGCATTGCCTAAGCCTACTTTGCTTGGCTGTACGTTGTATGCAAGAGTGGCATTATTCAATCGAAGGAAAGATCCATCCTCAAGGTAACGAGTAGATACAATGTTGGCGTTAGCCAAGGTCTCGTTAGGGTACTGCACTGCAAAGTCAGTAGTATTGTTTGACTGAGCCAACAATGCCTTAGGGAATAAGGTCATGTTTGTGTGGTTAAACACCTTACTTCCAGACATACCATTAAAGTTTAAGCCCAACTGGAAATCCTTGTAGTTGAAGTTGGAATAGAAACCATAGATGAATTTTGGTATCGCACTACCAACTACAGCTCGGTCATTATCCAACACCTTACCATCCTTATTTGTGTCCGTGTATACACTGATACCATCCTTCACTCCTTCAAACTGGTACATGTAAAATGCTCCAATTGGCTCGTTGTTGATGTATCCGTTGATGGTAGCTCCAGTCTGTCCAGAACCCTGAGCAGCACCAGTAACCAAAACAGCGTAAGGAGAATCCACTACTTTGTTTTGGATATAGGTCACGTTACCTCCAATATTGTAGGTAAATGAGCCCTTTGGATCAGAGTTGTAATCCAAGGCCAATTCAAATCCGTTGTTTACAATCTTCATATCTGGGATATTGTTCCAGAACGTAGAGGTTGGCTGAATAGGGTCAGCTGGAACAACCTCCAAGAGAATGTTGGAAGATACCTTGCTGAAGTAATCCACGGTTCCTGTCAATCTAAAGTTGAACAAGGCAAAGTCAACACCAAAATCTAGCTGAGAAGAAACTTCCCACTGCAAATCTGGGTTGGCCAATCGCGTATACGTAATTCCATAAGGATACTTGTCAATGGTCGTTGCTGTTGGATCGAGAGCATAGGTATTCAAACTTCCATTACCAGTTGCCAATCTGTTTTCAGAGAAGCTTGCAAGTGTAATTTTTGAAGGAATTTCCTGGTTACCTGTTACACCGTAGCTGGCACGAACCTTCAAGTTATTGAAGAAAGAGTTGGCCATGAAACCTTCGTTGGTCACATTCCATCCCAAAGCAACGGAAGGGAAGTAACCATACTTGTTGTTGGCTCCAAACTTAGAAGAACCGTCCGCTCTAAACGTTGCAGTCACAAGGTACTTGTTGGCATAGGCGTAATTCACACGGCCGAAGTAGGATTGCAATTCATTTCGTACAGCCCCAACACTTGCAGCAGTTGGGAACGTTACTGTGCTAGTCTGATCTTGGTACCTTGGCTCTACGGCGTTGTTTACAAAACCTATTAAAGAATAAGTCCTGCTTTCATCGCGCAAATCTTGGTAAGAGTGTCCACCCAAGAAGGTCAAATTATGAGACTTCAAAGACCAGTTGTAGCTTAAGGTATTTTCTACGAGCTGATTGCTGTTGGGATCAAAGATCGCATCCAAGGTACCATTGGAAATGTTACCTTCGTTTACTACCGATGGAAATGGCTTGTACTGCACATCACGGTTGGTAGCAGAATAATCCACACCAAAGTTCAACTTGTATACCAAGCCCTTTGCAAGCTGAAGGGAAGGAGAAATGGATGCCAATATTCTGTTATTGGTTGCCAAGTCTTTGTAGATCTCATTTCTTCTCAATGGATTTAGCGAGTTGGTCGGCAACGCTGTAGGCTGTCCATTGGTATACGCTGGAATCGTTGGGTTCAAGGTGATCATGTCGCTGATCACAGAAGTAATCGCTGGACGCAAGTTCTCAGTACGAGAAGCAGTCAAGTTATAGTCCACATTCAACTTACCATTTAACGCCTTCTGGTTGATGTTCAATTTACCAGAGTAACGCTTCAAGTTGCTGTTCTTCAAAATACCGTCCTGATCTTGGTAGCCCATTGAAGCAAAATAAGAGAACTTGTTATTTGCTGCACCGCTCATAGAAAGGTTTGCATTTTTAGCAACACCCACTTGAGTCAATTCGTCTTGCCAGTTGGTATTTCCATTCAAATCCACCAAGGTTCCACCTACAGCCTTTACCTGCTTACGGAAAGTGGCCGCATCAAAAACAGGAAGTTGGTTTGGAAGGGAAGAAACTCCAGTAGACAAATTCAGGTTTACCTGGCCTTGACCAGATCCTTTTTTGGTAGTGATTACTACTACACCGTTGGATGCTCTTGAACCGTATACTGCTGTAGCACTCGCATCTTTCAATACGTCAATACTCGCAATATCAGACGGATTAATAAAGTTTAATGGGTTTGTAGCCACACCAGTTGAGGAGTTGTCCAACAAGAATCCATCCACTACATAAAGCGGCTGGGTTCCAGAGCGCAAACTACCTACACCTCGGATGATCACGTTTTGGTTAGCACCTGGCTCACCACTTACAGAGGTGATGGCCACACCGGCCAATTTACCTTGCAATAATTCACCTGGGTTGTTCACCACACCCTTATTGAAGTTCTCGCTTTTTACGGAGGAAATTGCTCCAGTAATATCGGCACGTTTTTGAATACCGTATCCTACAACCACAATTTCGTTCAGCTCAGAACTATCTGGCGTTAATTGAATAGATAAGGTGGTTAGTCCATTTACTGAAACTTCCTTGGAATCGTAGCCCAAGTAAGAAATTACTAAGACAGCATCTGAGGCCACGTCAAGGGAAAATTTACCGTCTAAATCGGTAACAGTTCCAATGGTTGTTCCTTTTACCAAAATCGAAGCTCCTGGTAACGGTGCTCCTGTTTCATCGAGCACGGTACCTGTTACCATCCCGAATTTTTCAACTTCGGAAGTAACGGTCTTCAAACCTGTAGCTCCCTGACTCATCTGAGGCAATGCAAGCAGTAGAGCGCCGCACAAAAACAGGCTCAGTTTTGCTTGTAGACCATTTGTAAAATTTTTCATCATGAATAAAATAGTTTAATGGATTTCATACAAAATTGAAACCTTAAAAACCATTCGTATTCACTTAAAAATTAATCTTCCGTGAATTTATAATTCCCTTTTTCCCGGTAAATTTTAAACAATTGTCAACTAATTTGGAGTTTGAGTACCTAGATTTAAAATTTAATTAATAATAAAGTATTCTAAGGAGTCATTGCAAAAGCGCAATGGCTTTCCCAATTAAACTAAGCGGGGCTGGACAATTTTTTGATCTCGAAAAGCCTGTTTAAAAAATTCATGTCGCTCCTGAATGGATTATTTTTCTATTCGAGAAAGTTGGTAACATTCGGATTACAAAAAAAAGAAGATTCACCTTCAAAACCCTGAGTTCAGTAAGTGATGGGTACTACTTTGTTCTCGGTTCAAGCATTGCAGTATCCAAATAGGGCAGCCATTCGGGAGCTTGCCGCTCGGCATAGGATGCCAAAAAATAGGACAATGAGGGTACAAATGGCTCCGTTCGCAGCTGCATGCCTACCTGCTCCAGCGTCTTGTCCCCCTTGAGCACATTGCATCGGTTGCAAGCGGTCACCAGATTGGTCCAGGAGGTCTTCCCTCCCTTGGATCTCGGGATGACGTGATCGATAGTCAGCTGCTTTGCGCTGCCACAATACTGGCATTGGCCTCGGTCCCTTCGAAACAAATTGGCCCGGTTGAGTAGCACACCTTTGTAGGGAATGTGTTTGTAATGTACCAGTCGGATGACCGAAGGATAGGTAAAGCTGCGGGTCACGGTGCGGATTTCTAGCAGCTCATAAGTACTGAGCTGCTGTGCTTTTTCCATCAGCAGCAAGACCATGGCCTTCTGTACCGGCACCACGGCGATGGGATAATGATCTAAATTCAACACCAACACCCTCTTTTCCATCCCTCAATTGACCAGTCTGTACATCTTCATCTCCACTTCAGTGGGCGTGCTATCCATCAAAAAGTCCTCCCAATCTTCCAAATCAGTCTTCTGCATGCGATGGTCCATCCAAAAGACTTGTTCCGCACCCAGATACAAGGCATAAAACGATTGCTCCTCCACGGGGTCCCAAGCCACCATCAAGTCTCCGGGCTCCACTTCCTCAGGAGTGATTAGCCTGCCTGGAAGTTTTCCGGTTGGCCAAGAATAGCCCCCCATCGCAAAAATCAAGGGAAATACATGCGTGGCATCCATCCCAAAAATACTTCTTCCTCCCGCCTGAAAGGGCGCATTTATAAATCGCAAAGCCAAGTCCAACAATTCCTCTCGATTGGCTTTGAGCGCATGAGGCCGGTAGGTACCCGTAAATCCCAGATGATCCTGCCAATTGAATAATTCTTTTTCTGAAAAATGGAGCCTACTGCCCGGCAGCAAGTACAGGTGCGCTCCCTGGTAATCAATCGCCGCAATGGGACTGGTCACTACCTGAAAATCTTGGTTGAGAAAAGTATCGTAGGCTTCGGCAGTGGTCTCCTTGATGGACTTCGCCCACACCCATCCTCCAGTAGCGGTATCCTCGTGGTACACTTTAAACCATTCCCGGTCGGAGGTAAGTCCGGTAAGCAAGTAACACTCACCAAAAAGTAGTTGGGTGACTAGTGCAGAATCTGTTTTGGGACGAGAGTATACAGGCAGTACGGTCTGCCTCACAATGCCATAGGCATCAATCAAAGGCCATTCTTTGGAGCTCCCTTTTCGCATCTTTTTCTTTCAGGTCCTGCCGTTTGTCGTGATTTTTCTTCCCTCGCGCCAAGGCAATTTCTAGTTTGGCCTGACCACGATCGTTGATAAATATACGAACAGGAATGATGGCAAGCCCCTTTTCTTGGGACTTAGTTTGGAGTTTGACCAACTCTTTTTTCTGAAGCAGCAACTTCCGGTCACGAACTGCCTCATGGTTGTAGCTGCTCGCCATGCTGTAGGGAGAAATGTGCATCTGCCGAATGAAAAGTTCGTCATCAAAAAATACGCAAAAGGCCTCCGTCAGTGAAACCTTCGCCTCCCGAATGGATTTAATTTCCGTGCCCTTCAGCACCAAGCCCGCCACATAGGTATCCATGAATTCAAACTCGAAGTTTGCCTTCTTATTACGGATGTTGACGACCTTCTCAAATCTACTCGACTTGGACATATTAGAATTTCATTTTGGCTAGCGGAGCAATGTCGTAGCCGACAAACTCCCCACGAAGGTACTTGAAATGCGCAGCCATCGCAATCATGGCTGCATTATCAGTACAATATTCAAATTCGGGTACATACAGGTTCCATCCCTTGCGCTGGGACAGAGCCGAAAGTGCTCCTCTCAAGCCTGAATTCGCAGATACCCCACCAGCTATCGCTACTTCGGTAATTCCGTATTCCTTCATGGCTAACTTGAGCTTGATCAGCAGCATCTCCACCAAGGTAAACTGAATGCTTGCACACAAATCTGCGAGATTTTCGTTGATAAAGTTTGGATTCTCCGCAAGTCGGTCCCGAAGAAAATACAAGACAGCTGTCTTAATTCCTGAGAAAGAATAGTTTAAGCCCGGCATCCGAGTTACAGGAAAAGCAAAGGCCTTGGGATTGCCGTCTTTTGCATGCCGGTCGAGCAAAGGGCCGCCTGGATAGGGAAGGCCCAATAGTTTTGCTGTTTTGTCAAAAGCCTCACCTACCGCGTCATCTTGAGTTTCTCCGATCACTTCCATGGTCAAGTGATCCTTCACCAGCACCAGTTGGGTATGGCCTCCACTGACCGTCAAACAAATAAAAGGAAAGCTCGGCCTTGGCTCCGCAATAAAATGGGCCAACACGTGGGCCTGCATGTGGTTGACATCGATTAGCGGAATGTCAAGGGCCTTGGCAAAGGCCTTGGCAAAGCTCACTCCAACCAGTAGCGATCCCATCAATCCTGGACCACGGGTTACCGCAATGGCCGCAAGCTCCTTTTTGGAAATTCCTGCAGTAGAAAGTGCCTCATGAACCACAGGGATTAGATTTTCCTGATGCGCTCGAGATGCCAATTCTGGAACTACACCCCCATATTTTTCGTGTACCGATT